>DATEEW010000091.1:0-4579 GCA_035280965.1 Burkholderiales bacterium | reverse complement strand
GATGAAGGGGAAAGCGGCGGCGGCTTCCAGTTGCGCGATACAAGCGGCACCTGCATGGTCGACCCGGAAGGCGCGGAGATCATGTGCGCGCACAAGGAAACCTGGACTCAAGGCGATCACCGCTATACCGAATGGCGCATCGAGGATGGCGATCCGCTTTACGTCATCGGAGATTTCAAGACCCGCCACTTCGCACCCAGTGCCGAGGAGGTGCGCGAGGACATCGGAGACGTGCTGATCGAGTGGAAAAAAGATCAAAGCGAACTTTCGCGTCGCTTCGATTTGAATCAGAACGGTCGCGTCGACGATACGGAATGGCAGCTTGCGCGCACCGCGGCTAAACGCGAGGTGGAACGCAAACATGCGGAACTACGCGCCCTGCCCAGTGTGGATGTGCTGATGAAACCCTCCGATGGCCGCGCATTCCTCATTTCCAACCACGAGCCGGAGACTTTCCATCGTCGACTTTTGTGGTGGGCATGGGCGCATCTCGCCATTCTGCTCGGTGCGTTGAGCGCATCGATTTACTTCTTTCTGCAATAGAACCTATCTCGGCATTGTAGAATTCGTTCCGGTCTCTCCCCGTAGTTCAACGGATAGAACGAGTGCCTCCTAAGCGCTAAATACAGGTTCAATTCCTGTCGGGGGGACCATCTTGAATTTTTACCGCCCGGTTGCTCCGCCAGAACCAGAACATAAACAGGCCGAAGACCGAGCCGAAAACAATCGCCGCGCTGACTACCGGCGTACCGGACGCACTCAATCCGGTCCACGCCGCGATGAGCACAAACATCGCGACGTTTTCCATCAGATTTTGCACGGCGATGGCGGATCCGGAACCGACGCTTTCGTGACCGCGCTCCTGCAGAAGCGCGTTTAAAGGCACAACGAAGAAACCGCCTAGTGCGCCCACGACGGTGCAAAACACGATGGCGGTCCAGACGTTGCCCGACATAGCAAACGCGATGATCGCGACCCCGATCAAACCACCCGCAGGCAACACCCGCGTGCTAGCAGTTAGCGTAATGAACTTTCCTGCGACCGCGGCGCCAATGACCACGCCGATGGCTACCACGCCATTCAACTTGGAAGGCATTTCATTGCCCATGATGCCAAGCGCAACGGGAACCCAGGCGACGAGCATGAAACGCAAGGTTGCGCCCGCGCCCCAGAACGCGCTGGTTCCGATCAGCGAAAGCCGCGCAGCGCGGTCGCGCCACAACACTTTCACATCGACGATGAAGCGCTTCAGCAACACCAGGGGTTTCAAGGTCGAGGGCTGAGCGGGCGGCAAACGTGGAATGAAGAAGTTGATAATCGCCGCCGTGACGTAAAAAGCGGTGACGACCGCGAAGGCCAGGTTCAGATCCTTATCGGAAAGAAAGCCGCCGACGACTGCGCCCAGAAGGATGGCAACGATGGTCGACGCCTCCAGCCAACCGTTACCGCGCACGAGCCGCTCCAAGGGGAGAATCTCCGGAAGGATGCCGTACTTCGCCGGAGAATAGGCGGCTGCGCCGGCGCCGACGAGTCCGTAGGCGATAAAAGGATTCAAGCCCAGCGCCATCGAAATACCACCCGCGAGTTTCAGGCCGTTGGCCAAGAGCATGACGCGGCCTTTCGGATAGGCATCCGCGATTGCCCCGACAAAGGGCGCGAGCAGGATGTAAGCGCCGGTGAAGAACGATTGCAGCAAAGGAATGGACCAGATCGGAAATGCCTCGTGCTTCACCATCATGATGGCCGCGAATAACAACGCATTGTCGGCGAAGGCCGAACAGAACTGCGCCACCAAAACCAGCCATAAAGCTTTCGCTTTCATGCAGCCACTCCGCTTTCTTCTTCAGCCATTTTTTTAAGCTGCACATAATCGGTCTTGCCGGTGCCGAGCAAAGGTATCGCATCCACATGACGCAAAACGCGCGGCACTGCCAACTCGGGCACGCCCAGTTCGCGCGCAACGGCAAGCAAGGCCGCACGCTCCAGACTCGAATCGGTGGTGTACAAAAGAATTTGTTCGCCCTTGGCCGGATCCGGTCTGCTGGTCGAAGCGTGCATCGCATCGGGCGAAGCGGCGACCGCGATTTTTTCAACGACCTCCAGCGACACCATTTCGCCGGCCACTTTGGCGAAGCGTTTCACGCGACCGCGGACGTGCAAGAACCCGTTTTCGTCGAATTCCACCACGTCGCCCGTTACATACCAGCCCTCCCCTAAATGGGAGGTAGCAGGTTGTATGACACCGGGCGCTTGATAAAGCATATAGCCCAGCATCAGATTGGGACCTTTGACATGCAGGATGCCCCCTGCATCGATACCTGGCACGGGTTCCAGTCGCGCATGAATACCGGGCAACAAACGGCCCACGCTACCGGGCTTGTTCGCCATTGGCGCGTTCACCGCAATCACCGGCGCGGTTTCGGTGGCGCCATAACCTTCCAGAATTCGCACGCCGAAGCGGTCCATCCATGTGCGACGCACTTCTTCCGAAAGTTTTTCCGCGCCCGAGATGACATAACGCAAGCGTCCGAAGTCATAGGGGTGCGCGAAGCGCGCATAGTTGGCGAGAAATGAGTTCGTGCCGAAAAGCACGGTGCAATTGCGGTCGTAAATCAGTTCGGGAATAACGCGATAATGCAGCGGTGAAGGATATAAAAACACCCGACAGCCCGCGATCAAAGGCAGCATCACGCCGCAGGTGAATCCGAAAGAATGAAAAATGGGCAGCGCGACCATGAAACGGTCTTGCGGCATGAAGTCGGCGATGGAGCGCACCTGGGCCACATTCGCCAGTATCGAATCGTGCGAGTGCACCACGCCCTTCGGCTTTCCTTCTGAACCGGAGGTAAACAGGATTACCGCCGGTTTTTTCGGATCCTTGTTACGCATCACCGATCGGGGGCGCATGAGTTTGAACAGCACCCATAGCTTGTCCCACAGACCCAATTCATTTTTGAAGTCTTCCAGATAACGAATCTCCACATTGCGCAAACGCGCAAGTGTCGATTCCAGGTGCGCCTTTTCGACGAAACTTCTTAGCGTGAGGATAGTGCGCAGTTTAGAAAGTTCGATGGCCGCTTGCATGCCGTCCGCGCCCGCCGTGTAATTCATCATCGCGGGCACGCGATCTACCGCCGAAAGGCCGAGAAACACGCTCAGCGTCGGGGCGACGTTGGGCAACAGCAAGCCGACCGCTTCGCCTTCTTTGGAGAAACGGGTCGCAAGACGCGCCACAGCCAAGGCCCGTTTGGTCAGATCGCGATAGGACTCTTCAACCAAGCGGACGTCCTGGGCGATGCGGTATTTCGATCCGAAGGTGGCTTGCGCATCCAGAAACGCTTCGAACATGGTGCGCGAGGGACGGGTAACGATGAGCATTTCCAACATCACCTGGCGCAAATCCTCGCCCGCTTTGCGGCGACGCTCTTTGGCGCTACCCACAGCGGCAAGTTCGACCTTCGTCGGCGGCAGCAAATGCACGCTCAGTTTGGGAAAGAGTTTGCGCGGATAAATCCCCGCGAGCCGCGAGAAATAAGTCTGCCCCGCGCCGGAAATACGCACCGGCACCAGCGTTGCGCCACTCCTTGCCGCGAGAAAAGCGGCGCCTTCGTAGATTTTCATCAGCGAACCGGTCACCGTGATCCGCCCTTCCGGAAAGATCGCCACCGGCGTGCCGGCTTCGATGAGCCGTAATGCTTTTTTCATCGACAGCGGATTCAAAGGATCCACCGCCAGATGGGGAACCAGTTTCAAAATCAAACCGAAGAACGGACGCGCAGCAATTTGCGTATGCACGATAAACGTCGCTTCGAAGGGCAAAAATAGCCATAGCAGCAACGCATCGAGAAAGGATTCGTGATTGGCGACCACCAGGGTACGCGCATGCGGCTGCGCAGCGCCATGCACATCCACCCTGAATAGCGCGCGGACAACCAAGCGCGTCAACGCTTTGAAGATTTGCATTTCGCTCCCCTACCAGGCACTGAGCGGACTCAGCGCCTCCTTGTTCTTGTTTTCGATCGCATGCGCCACGGATTGCAAGATCAGCGCAGCGGTGGCCGCGGCCAACAGGTGCTTCAAAGTGTGGCCGCTTATTGTGCCCAACAATGTATAGAGCCGTATATCGAAGAGTTCGGCAAGACGAGAACACACATATATCCCCATCGCGGCACCGAACATCGCCCGTTCGCTGCGTGAAGCGGCGCGCAGGCTCTGCCAAATTGGAATCAATACCAGCGGTGCGACTTGTAACAGCACGTAGGGGCGCAGATCGCCGGTATACGACCACCACATGACGCTCGCAGCGCCAAACAGACTGAGCAGGATGCTCGGCAGCCAGGAAGAACTACGATTCACTTCGGCAAAAGAAGCGGCAAGCAAACCTGCACATAGCAGAGCGATCGGTAACCGATCCCATATCAGGCTCGCATCGTCGGGTGCCCAGTGATAGAAAGCGGACCCCAAGGCTGTACCGATCAAGCCCGCGACAAACAACGCGTAACCTAATCCGGCCAGCGCGAGCCGGTCGTCGGCTCGCCAGCGCCACAATAGCCGCACACCCCATAGCCCGACGGCGAGA
>DATEEW010000090.1:0-2350 GCA_035280965.1 Burkholderiales bacterium | reverse complement strand
AATCCGCAATTGCTGGCCGCGGCGGCCCGGTTGCGCCAGGCGCGCGCTATTGTAGACGTCGTCAACGCCGATCGGTTGCCGCAAGTGGGTGCGTTCGCAGGCGTCAATCGGCAAAAACCGACGGGCGCTTTGCTGAACATTCCGGAAGAGGTCGATATCAGTCCCTACAACACTTGGCGCGCGGAATTGGGTGCGAGTTGGGAAGTCGATCTTTTCGGGCGCATCGGCGACGGCGTACGCGCTGCGAACAGCGATGCGAATAGTTCGGAGGCGAACTATCGCTCTTTGATGCTGGCCCTGCAGGCCGATGTCGCGAGCATCTACTTTCAGTTGCAGGCTAGCGATGTGGAGTTGGCGCTTCTGCGTGATACGGTGGGATGGCGCGAGCAGAACGTCGATCTGACGCAGAAGCGTTTCAATGCCGGTGCAAGCAGCGAATTGGATCTTGCGCGAGCAAAGACAGAACTTTCTACAACGCGCAGCGAAATGCACGCGCTGACGCGGCAACGCGCGCGGCTCGAACACGCGCTCGCCGCCTTGCTTGGCAAGCCTCCCGCGTCCTTCGACCTCGCACCGCAGACCTTGACTGCGACAGTCCCGACTATTCCTCCAGGCCTGCCTTCCACCTTGCTGGAACGCCGTCCCGATGTCGTTGCCGCGCAGCACAGCCTCATCGCCGCAAACGCTCGCATTGGGGTGGCGCGCGCAGCCTTTTTCCCTGTGCTCAATCTCACCGCAAGCGGGGGATATGCGTCGAGCGAGTTGGACGATCTGTTCGACTGGTCGAGCCGCACCTGGGTCTTGGGGCCGCTGGCCGGCACCATGCTCACGCTCCCGATTTTCACCGGCGGCAGAAACTCGGCGAACTTGGACCGTTCCTGGGCGGAATACGATGAAGCTGTGGCCAACTATCGCGGCCGCGTATTGAACGCATTCGCCGACGTGGAGGATGGTCTGTCAGACTTACGCACGCTGAACGCACAAGCCGAAAGCAATACTGCGGCATTGGAATCGTCCCGCCGCGCAAGCAGCATTACGGATGCGCGTTACAAGGCCGGTGCAGTGAGCTATTTCGAAGTGATCGATGCGCAACGCAGTCAACTCAGCATCGAACGCTTGAACGTGCAAATCGACGGCGCGCGACGTATCGCAACGGTTGCGTTGATTCGCGCGCTGGGCGGCGGTTGGGATTCCCCACCCAAGCTCGCTTCGCAGTAAGGCTTGGAGTGCGCCGCGTCTTTTTCAATCTCAAACTTAAGCCAGGCAAGCCATGAAGCCCATCGTTATGCAAAATATCGCGCGGCCGGAGTACTACAGCGACGAAGGCTGCTTTATTAGCGAATTGCTCAACGACGAATGCTCACCGGAAGTATCGATGGCTATCGCGCGGTTGGAGCCGGGTAAAAGCACGGAATGGCACCGTCTGCGCGGAATCGCGGAGCGATATGTCATCGTTGCCGGCGAAGGCTGGGTCGAAGTGGGAGAAAGTTTGAGCGAAAAAGTAGGGCCTGGAGATATGGTACTCATCCCGACAGACTGCGCGCAGCGAATCCACAATCGCGGCCAAGTCGATTTGGTTTTCCATTGCGTGTGTACGCCGCGTTTTCGCGCCGATTGTTACGAGCGATTTTAGGTCTCGTCGCCCGACTCATCGCGATCGCCAAATATTTTTCGCTCATAAGGGTCGGTAGAAAATTTCGCGCGTGACAAATAGCGGAGTCATGGTTTTTTATAAGACAATGCGTCTTCGTCTCTCACTTCAAGGCAGCGCTCATGCTGAAGCTACACGGTTTTTCTCTGAGTAATTATTACAATCGCAGCAAAGTCGTCTTGCTGGAAAAAGGCATTCCTTTCGAAGAAGTCTATGCCGAACATGGCAAGACGGAATCGGTAAAAAGCCTTTCGCCCGCGCGCAAAGTCCCCTTCCTGGAACTTGAAGACGGGCAATACCTTTCCGAGTCGATGGCCATCGCGGAATATTTAGAAGAGATTCAACCGCAACCCGCGCTATTGCCCAAAGAACCGATGCAACGCGCACGCGTGCGTGAATTGTCGACGATTCTCGATTTGTATTTGGAATTGCCCGCTCGGCGGTTGTATGCGGAAGCTTTTTTCGGCGGCAAAGTATCGGACGAAACGAAGCAGGAAGTGGAGCGAGAGTTGCGTCGCGGTGTACGGGCGTTCGAACGGCTCGCGAAATTCGAACCTTATATTGCGGGGGGCGAATACACCCTGGCCGACGTGACGGCGGCGGTGCATTTACCAGTGGTGGGCATTTGCACCAAACTGATTTACGGCAATGATGTGCTGGAGGCGCAAGCCGACCGCATCAAACCTTATTTGAAGATGT
>DATEEW010000089.1:0-8424 GCA_035280965.1 Burkholderiales bacterium | reverse complement strand
TGCTGGAAGAGGCGGAAAAGCGCGACCATCGCCGCCTGGGTACGTCCCTCGATTTGTTTCATGTGCAGGAAGAAGCGCCGGGCATGGTGTTCTGGCATCCCAAAGGATGGACGCTTTGGCAGCAAGTCGAGCAGTACATGCGCCGCGTCTATCAGGACAACGGCTATCAGGAAGTGCGTTGCCCCCAAGTGCTTGACCGCAGCTTGTGGGAGAAGTCGGGGCATTGGGAGAACTACAAAGAAAACATGTTCACTACCCATTCGGAAAATCGCGATTACGCGATCAAGCCGATGAACTGCCCGGGCCACGTCCAGATTTTCAATAAAGGGCTGCGCAGCTATCGCGACTTGCCGCTGCGTTACGGTGAATTCGGTGCTTGCCATCGCAACGAACCCTCCGGCTCTTTGCACGGCATCATGCGGGTGCGTGGCTTCACCCAGGACGACGGCCATATTTTCTGTACCGAAGACCAGATTCTGGACGAGTGCGTCGCCTTTACAGCCTTGTTGCAAAAGGTTTATCGCGATTTCGGCTTCAAGGACGTGATTTACAAAATATCCACCCGGCCGGAACAACGGGTCGGTTCGGATGAGGTTTGGGACAAAGCCGAAAAGGCGCTGATCGAATCCTTAGAGCGTTCCGGCGTGGAATACCAGCTCCAACCGGGCGAAGGCGCGTTTTACGGGCCGAAAATCGAGTATTCCCTCAAGGACGCGATTGGCCGGGTCTGGCAATGCGGGACCATTCAGGTCGATTTCAACATGCCGGGACGCCTAGGTTCAGAGTACGTAGCCGAGGACAATAGCCGTAAGGTGCCGGTCATGTTGCACCGGGCGATCGTCGGTTCCATGGAGCGTTTCCTCGGCATTTTGATCGAGAACCACGCCGGAGCGATGCCGCTCTGGCTCGCTCCGCTGCAAGTGGTCGTCTTGAACATTTCCGAGCATCAAGCCGATTACGTTCAAGGCGTTGTTAATGCGCTACAAAGTGCCGGCTTCCGGGCTGAAGCGGATTTGCGTAACGAGAAAATAAACTATAAAATCCGCGAACATAGCTTGCAGAAGCTGCCTTATCAGCTCGTTATAGGCGATAAGGAAAAGGCAGCGAATAAGGTGGCCGTGCGCACCCGCGGAGGAGAGGACCTCGGACAGATGGATCTGTCGGTCTTTCTCGAACGTCTCGTAAAAGAGGCGGTCCCGGGAAGTGCGGCCTAATTTATTTTTGGATATGGAGAAACAACATCGCTCAGGATAAAGCGCAGCAAAGGATCAACGGCGAAATAAACGCGCCCGAGATTAGGCTGGTAGGTGAAGAAGGCGAACAACTGGGTATCGTGTCCATTGCCGAGGCGATGCGACAGGCCGAGTCGAAGGAATTGGATCTGGTGGAGATCGCGCCGACCGCCCAGCCTCCCGTCTGCAAACTGATGGACTATGGCAAGTTCAAATATCGTGAGGCCAAGAAGGCGCACGAGGCCAAGCTCAAGCAGAAGCAGATTCAGGTCAAGGAAGTCAAATTTCGTCCGAGTACCGACGAAGGCGATTACAAGATCAAGCTGCGTAACCTGATCAAGTTTCTCGAAGAAGGCGACAAGACCAAGGTGACCTTGCGTTTCCGCGGTCGGGAAATGGCGCATCAAGAATTCGGCATCCGTCTACTGGAAAGAGTCAGGGGCGATCTGGAAGAACACGGCGTAGTCGAACAGTGGCCGAAAATGGAAGGCCGCCAATTGATTATGGTGATTGCGCCTAAGAAAGTATTGCCGCCGCCCAAGAAAGAGGGCGGCAAGCCGGAAAAAGCGGCGAGCGAATCTTCCGCGGCGCCTCAATAGCGTTGCGGTAGTAGGACCCCCAAGCGAAAAGCTGGGTAAAACAAGTGATGTCTCGGTCTACAAGCGTTTCGCAAGAAGCCACCGAACGTCAAGCTAAAACGGAGTAGTCATGCCTAAGATGAAGTCGAAGAAAAGCGCTTCGAAGCGCTTTCGCGTGCAGGGCAGCGGCGGCGTCAAGCGTAGCCGCGCGTTCCTGCGCCACATCCTGACCAAGAAATCGACGAAGCGTAAACGTCATTTGCGCGGTACCACCCAAGTTGACGCGACGAATATGAAGTCCGTTCGCGCCATGTTGCCGTACGCGTAAAGGAGACGAACCATGCCTAGAGTCAAACGTGGCGTCGTCGCACGCGCCAAACACAAAAAAGTTTTAGCCGCCGCCAAAGGTTTCCGCGGTCGCCGCAGTAGTGTCTTCCGCATCGCCAAAGAAGCGGTGATGAAGGCGGGTCAATATGCCTATCGCGATCGTCGCGCCAAGAAACGTGTATTCCGCCAATTGTGGATCGCGCGGATCAATGCTGCCGCACGTGAACATGGTCTGTCCTATAGCGTGTTCATGAACGGCCTGAAAAAAGCCAATATCGAAATCGACCGCAAAGTGTTGGCTGATATCGCGGTGATGGACAAAGCCGCATTTGCCGGCATTGCTGCGCAAGTGAAAGGCAGCTTGGCCAGCTAATCGCAGTTTGAGGTCGTACAAAGAAAGACGATTCGCCCGCGCAAGCGGGCGAATTTACTAGAAGATAAAGCGTCGCCGCGCAATGCGGCGAATCGAAGCGCAGCGCAGAGGATAGGTTTCGCTTACATGCAAGATCTCGACGCCATCGTGGCTGAGGCGATTTCCCAGTTCAATGCAACCGGTGATGCCGCGGCGCTTGAACAAACCAAAGCACGCTATTTGGGAAAAACCGGCGCGCTGACCGAACTGCTCAAAGGTCTCGGTAAACTTCCTCCCGAAGAACGCAAAACCGCCGGCGCGCTTATTAATGAAGCCAAAGACCGGATCGAAGGGGCGCTGATCGCGCGCCGCCAGGCAATTGCGCAGGCGGGGCTTGATGCGCGGCTTGCGGAAGAGGCGCTCGATGTGACCCTTCCGGGGCGCAGCCGCGGTCAGGGCGGAATTCATCCAGTGATCCGCTCATGGCAACGCGTCGAGGATATTTTTCGTTCCATCGGTTTCGATGTGGCGGACGGTCCGGAAATCGAAACCGACTGGTACAACTTCAGCGCGCTGAATCAGCCGGAGAATCATCCGGCGCGTTCGATGCACGACACCTTCTATCTGGAAGGCGGCCATCTGCTGCGTACGCATACTAGTCCGATGCAAGTGCGCTATGCGCGAATGCATGTGGAGCGTTACAAAAACGAAGCGCAGATGCCGCCCATCAAAGTAATCGCGCCGGGGCGCACCTACCGGGTCGACAGCGACGCGACGCACTCACCGGTGTTTCACCAAGTCGAAGGTTTGTGGATCGCCGATAGCATTAGCTTCGCGGATCTCAAAGGCGTGTACACGGATTTTCTCCGCCGCTTCTTCGAAACCGACGAGTTGCAGGTGCGTTTCCGCCCTTCCTTCTTTCCGTTCACCGAACCTTCAGCCGAAATCGACATGGCTTTCAAGGATGGTCGTTGGCTGGAAATTTCCGGCGCTGGACAAGTGCACCCAAAAGTCATGCGCAATTACGGCCTCGATCCGGAACGCTATGTCGGATTTGCTTTCGGCAGCGGCCTCGAACGTTTGACCATGCTGCGTTATGGCATTAACGATTTGCGGCTGTTCTACGAAAACGATTTGCGCTTCTTGGCGCAGTTCAACTGACGAATATGGAATATTCCGTCATCCCCGCGGAAGCGGGGATCCATAGAAAACTGGATTCCCGCTTGCGCGGGAATGACAATCCTTAAGGTAAAGAGTCGTGCAATTTTCAGAAAAATGGCTACGAACCTGGGTCGATCCGAAGCTGTCCACTGAGCAGCTTGGTCATCTATTGACCATGGCGGGTTTGGAAGTGGAGCAGATCGATGCGGTCGCGCCGGCGTTCAAAGGCGTTGTGGTAGCGCAAGTGCTGGACGTCGTCAAGCATCCAGATGCGGACCGCTTGACCGTTTGCAAAGTTGACGCAGGCACGGGCGAGACTTTGAATATCGTATGCGGCGCACCCAATGTGCGAGCCGGATTGAAAGTGGCGTGCGCGCTGATCGGCGCTAGTTTACCCGGCGAAGCGAATACAACGCTCGATATCAAACCGGTGAAAATGCGCGGGGTCGATAGTTTCGGCATGTTGTGTTCGGCGCGCGAATTGGGTGTGACCGAAGAGTCGAGCGGCTTACTCGAATTGCCGTCAGACGCGCCGGTGGGGATGGATTTTCGTTCCTACCGTCAACTGGACGACAGACTGCTTACTTTAAAGCTCACGCCGAATCGCGCCGACTGTTTGTCGATACGCGGTGTGGCGCGTGAAGTGTCCGCGTTGGCGACGACGCCGTTCAATGCGCTGAACATCGAAGCGGTCGAGCCGAAAATCGCCGACAGCTTTTCGGTCGGTATTGCTTCGCCCCAAGGTTGCGGTCGTTTCGCCGCGCGTGTGATTCGTAAGGTGAATGCCAAGGCGGCGACACCCGATTGGATGAAAGAGCGACTCGCGCGTAGCGGGCAGCGCTCGATTTCTGCGCTGGTCGACGTCACGAATTATGTAATGCTCGAATTGGGCCAACCCTTGCATGTATACGATCTTGCCAAGCTCAAGGGTGGCATTGATGTACGTTTTGCTCGCAAGGGCGAACAGCTCAAGCTGCTGAATGAGCAGACCGTCGAACTCGAAGACGATGTGCTGGCTATCACCGATGCAAGTGGTGTCATCGGGCTGGCAGGCATTATGGGCGGGGATAGCACTAAAGCCGATTTGGAAACGCGGGACATTCTGCTCGAGTCGGCTTTCTTTTATCCGAACGCTATTGCGGGGCGCGCGCGCCGTTTCAATTTTTCCAGTGATGCCTCCCATCGTTTCGAACGCGGGGTCGATTTCGATCGCAATGTAGAATGCATCGAGCGCGCGACACAATTGATATTCGAAATTTGCGGCGGCGAAGCGGGGCCGGTGAATGAAGCCTTGGCGCAATTACCCGAGCGAAAGCCGGTGCGCGTACGCACGGCGCGCGCGAGCAAGATCATTGGCATTGAATTCCCGGATGCTGCGATTGCCGATATTTTCAAGCGGCTGGGTTTCGCATTCAAACAAGCGAGTGGTGCCTTTGAAGTGACGCCTCCCTCGCATCGCTTCGATATCGAAATCGAAGAGGATCTGATCGAGGAAATCGCGCGGGTGTACGGTTTCGAAAACATTCCCGCAAAACCACCGCTGGCTCCCGCATTGATGTATGCCTAACCGGAAGGCAAACGTTCCGCGCATGCTTTACGTGTCTCGCTAGCCGCTTCGGGTTATCAGGAAGTGGTGAACTTCAGTTTCGTCGATGTCCAATGGGAAAGTGACTTCGCTGGAAATGCCGAACCGTTGAAGTTGCTCAACCCCATTGCGAGTCAGATGAGCGTCATGCGTTCCACTTTGATCGGCGGTTTGGTCGCGAACGCACAATACAATCTCAACCACAAGGCCACGCGAGTGCGCGTATTTGAGTTGGGTCGCGCTTTCTTGCGCGCACCGCAAGTGCGCGACGGCGATTTAACTGTGGCGGGAGTCGATCAACCCTTGCGCATCGCCGGCCTTGCATTAGGTCCGGTTGTGCCTGAGCAGTGGGGACAACCTACCCGTGCAGTTGATTTTTTTGACCTCAAGGCTGATGTTGAAACCTTGGTTGCGCCGCTTGAAGTGCGCTTTAGCAAAGCAGCGCATCCCGCATTGCATCCCGGACGCTCGGCGCGTATCGAACTCGCGGGTGTAGCCATTGGCTGGATTGGTGAATTGCATCCGCAATGGCAACAAAAGTACGAGCTTTCTGCTGCTGCAGTTGTGTTCGAAATGGATCTGGCGGCGCTGTTAGACGTACCGGTTCCGCGTTATACCGAAGTATCGAAATTCCCTGCGGTGGTGCGCGATATCGCGATTACCGTGGGTGAAGGTATTTCCGCACAGGCGATGCTGGATACCCTTCGCGAACTCCGCACCGGCTTTGTGCAAGACGTCCTATTGTTCGATTTATACCGCGGGAAAGGTATCCCGGAAGGCCGAAAAAGCGTTGCTTTTCGGGTAGTTATGCAAGATACTGCGCGGACGCTGACGGACGCGGAGGTGGCCGAAACCATGGCTCATCTAAGCGACGAATTGGTGAAACGCTTTGGCGGCGAACAGCGCGCCTGAAGCGCGCGGTCGATTTATTAGGGAGAAAAAATGACCCTCACGAAGGCGGAACTCGCCGACATGTTGTTCGAAAAGGTCGGGCTGAATAAGCGCGAAGCCAAGGATATGGTGGAAACCTTTTTCGAAGAAATCCGTGTTGCCCTGGAGAGCGGCGATAGCGTCAAGCTTTCGGGTTTCGGCAATTTTCAATTGCGTGACAAACCGCAGCGTCCCGGTCGGAACCCCAAAACCGGCGAAGAGATTCCAATCACCGCGCGCCGCGTGGTGACCTTCCATGCTAGCCAGAAGCTAAAAGCCCTCGTCGAGGAAGCACATGGCCGAAAACAAGAGTCCCAACAACAGTAGTCTGCCGCCCATCCCGGCCAAACGCTATTTCACCATCGGTGAAGTAAGCGAGTTGTGCGGGGTGAAGCCGCATGTGCTGCGGTATTGGGAGCAGGAGTTTACCCAACTCAAACCGGTCAAGCGCCGGGGCAACCGCCGCTACTACCAGCACCATGAAGTATTGCTGATTCGCCGCATCCGTGAATTGTTGTACGAGCAAGGCTTCACCATCAGTGGGGCGCGTAACCGCCTGGACGAAACGGCGCGTGAGCGTGGCGCCAACGGCAGAAGCGATCATGCACCGGTCGGTGATCTACTGGATTACGCCGGCATGCGCCGAGAAATCGAAGGCGTATTGGAACTGCTCGCCGCATAGTCCCTATCGAAGATGGCATTACAGGGATCTGCAAGCTGCCTTTTTTGTTTAAAACCTCCGCGTCGCGTGCGGCCGAAGCGCTCTGATATAATCGCGGCCACGTCGGGGCGTAGCGCAGCCTGGTAGCGCACTTGCATGGGGTGCAAGGGGTCGGAAGTTCGAATCTTCTCGCCCCGACCAAACACGGCGGAGCAAAGCTCCGCATCAAAGAACCGCCTTCTGGGCGGTTTTTCTTTTTGCGCAATCACAACACAACGCAATGCAAGTGTGCATCTGTGTATTGATGTCACAGTGCTGTGAAATCGATTTTGCGCGCGTGAAGCCTTGTGACAACCGATGCCGAAGCGGCGTAGCACATTGATCTCCATTGCAGTCTCTCCGGATACTCGCACGCTCATTGTGCTGTGTTTTATCGGAGAAACTAGTGAGTCGTCGCCACTCAAGATCAAGAAAAAAACGCGCCGTTCGGTTCGCGTGGTTGGCTCTGCCTTTATTGCCCATACTTTTTCTGCTGTTGCTGGATTGGGGTCGGGTTCGCGCGCATGTGGATGCGTATGTCGAAATGAAAAGTCGCAAACCGACTCCGCCCGTCCTTGTCGCCGACTCTGCGCAGAATCATCGGAGAACAATCGATATTTCACAGGGGCTGCCGCCGGTCCCGGCAGCAAATCTTGACGAAAACGGTTTTGTGGAAACCAATCGTCCAGGGGATGCACTGACCGGCAGCATTGGGCCGCGCGGCGCGGGTACGACAAAGCCTTCGGGGGCGTCCTCGCCTGCACGGGGCGGTGTTGATGGTGCCGGAGAAACAACCCCGCCCACCCTGGTCGCCGCTTTGCCTGGAGGCATGCCACCATCTGCGGGGCCGCAAACGCTGGAGAATCCCCGCCGCCCGAAAGACGCGAAAGACCCGAAAGACCCGAAAGACCCGCAGGAGGAACCGGAAGGCAATCCACCGACGGATCCATCGAACCCCCGCCCTAAACCCGAAGAGAATCCCGGGCCGGATCCATCACCCCCCCCGGATCCGCCATTGAATCCGCCGGTGCTTCCACCCAATCCGCCCACGAAACCACCGGTAAACCCGCCTTTCAGCCCACCCGGCCCAGACGGGGCGCCGCCGCCAAAGGAGCCCCTTACGCTGCCTAAAGAGGCGCCCCCCCTTGGTCCCGCTGACGATAACGGTCCCGGCGCACTGACCCCACCGGGAGTCGGCTCCAACCCGCCGAGCACAGCCCCTGACGGCAAGGTAAACAACGTGCAGGAACCGACGACGTTGCTGCTGATGTTCGGGGGCTTTGCGGGCGTCCTATTATTGCGAAGGCACATCCGGATCTAGATCACCGATTCCAAGTGTCACTTTCTTTAACAATCGCGCGCCCCAGAAGCGCGCGATTTTTCTTTTTGCTCATGTCTACAACTCCTTAGCAAAAACGGTATAGGCCTTGCATTCGCGCTGCCCGCAAACACCTACAACAAAAAGCCTCCATGACTACCGTTCTCATTGTGTATGCCTCGAGCATGGGCAATACCAAGCGTATGGCTGAAGCATTGTCCATGGGCGCGCAAAGCGTCGA
>DATEEW010000088.1:0-6117 GCA_035280965.1 Burkholderiales bacterium | reverse complement strand
AATCGGGCGAATAGGCTTAGTGATAAAGGCGTCCGCTCCGGCTTCCACGGCCTCCGCTCGGGCTTTTTCTGTCGCGTCGCCGGTAAGCATGATTACCGGCGTTCGGGCCGCGCGCCCATCCATCGCCTCGATGTGTCGCCACTCCCGTATGAGTGCCGCACCGTCCATTCCCGGCATGTTGCGATCGCATACGATCGCGTCATATCGGTGTGCAGCGAGTAAATCCAACGCACTCTCGGCACAATCCACCGTATCGCACGAGTGGCCCGCGCTTTCCACGGACGCGCGACCGATCAGCAAATTGCTCGGTGTGTCGTCGATAATCAGCACGTGTAGCTTTGTTTCAAATTGCGCTGTGATCGGTTCTTCTATTTCCGCATGTTGAACCGTATCGGCCGCGATTCGCAGCGCCGTGGCGTTCAACGACACGCAGCTAAACAGCTTGAAACGATCAAAGGGCAACGATAGGCGAGGCACATCGACCAACACCGAATCGTCCAGTAAATTTTCCTTCGACGAAGCGATAACGAGTGTCGTGCCTTTCGCGCGGCATGCGGTGCGTGCTTCATGGACTTCTTTTTTAAACTGCGTTTTGACGATTAAACCGCTATAGCGCATGTTTGATTTATCGAGTGTCGCAACGTTCGGATACGCGCAATGCGTCATGCCCCAGCTGTCGAGTGCATTCCCGACGACGTCGATTTCACCCCCGTTCATTCCGACCAGCGCCCACATGGGCCGAGTGATTTCGGCAAGTGGTTCGGTTTTCAACGGAATCGTGAAACTGAATACGGACCCCGAATCGACGACGCTTTCGACACGGATTTCGCCGCCCATCAACTGAACCAGATGCTGGCTGATGGTGAGGCCAAGGCCGGTTCCGCCGTATTCACGCGTTACGCGTTCGTCCGCCTGTTTGAAGCTCTCGAAAATGGTGCCAAGCTTATCTTTGGGAATTCCAATCCCGGTATCGCGCACGGCAAACCGTACGGTCACCCGCTCGGAGCTTTCACGCTCGAATACGTAGGCCTCGAGCCGCACGTAGCCTTCGTGCGTGAACTTCAGCGCATTGCCGACGAGATTGATAAATACCTGCCTCAATCTCAGCGGATCGGTATAGACGTTCTCAGGAACGCCGGATTCGATGTGAACATCGATTCCAACGCCTTTCTCTTGTGCTTGGGGCTGCAGCATCTTGGCAGTCGACCACAGCAACTCGCGGAGGTTGACCTCGATGGATTCCAGCTCAAGCTTGTCGGCATCCATTTTGGAGAAGTCGAGAACGTCGCTGATGAGGCCGCGCAAGTGCAATGCGGAGCGCTGGGCGTTCCCCAGCAATTCCTTCTGCGCTTTTTGTCCGAGTTTGTTCTCTAAAGCAAGGTCAATCGACCCCAACACCGCATTGAGCGGCGTTCGCATTTCGTGACTCATTCGAGAAACGAATATGCTTTTCGCGTTGCTCGCTGCGGCTTCGCGGTCCAATGCGGTGTTCAGACGGACGACCAAAGCGCGCATATAAAGCGCAACGAGTACCTGGCCGATCAGAATTTCGGCGAATAGCCATTGGTGCTCACGCCAAAATGGAACGCTGTGAAACAGAATGACGAAGCCGATAAGCGAGAGAAGGAGTGCAACAACAAGATACTTCTGTCCGAACCTCAGGCCGTTACCCAAGATGATCCACAGATAGATCATCACCAGCCCTTGCGTCGAGGGGTCCTGCCCGAGCACCAACGTCGTAGTTACGAACGATACGTCGGCAATGATGCCGAGGTAGCGGCGCGGAATGGAGTTGGTGGGCCCGAAGCAGATGCTTGCGAGAATGCCTAATGCCAAGCCGTAGAAGAGACATAGACCTGCAACGACTTTGAGCGCGGCGCCTCGTTCCAGAATGCCGTCCCAATGCAGCATGAGCGTGATGCCAGCCGCGGTGCCGATAACCAGTCGGAGAATAGCCTGGTGATGCTCGGTATCGGGCCGGGCGGCGAGACGCTCTTTAACGGAATCGAATAAGGATCGGTGCATGATCGAGTACGGCAAGCCGATGAATACAACTCAGATTTTATAGGTCAGGTGGAGCTTTCTCGCCTGCAGTGTCGACATTTCTTTAAAAAATCGGCATTCAGGCGCTCGATAGGGAAACTTTTACCTGTTTTTGAAAGCCGGCTCGTCCTTAAGCGGCCTTGGTTGCGGCTATTTGCCCATCTTGACCGGAAAGGCTTTTTCGATAGGCGTTCAAATCCTTGATGCTTTCTATTTTCGTCCCCAACACACTGCTCAGCCCTCGCAGAATTCCCTTAACGACCTTCCCTTCCCATTCGACGTTGAATTTGATCTGCTCGTCGAGCCAGTGTTCGAGCCACTCCGGGTCCGGTAGTCGGGACTGCACCGTATCCCGGGGATAAAGTGCTTTGCTCACATGTAGATTGGTCGGGTGCAAAGGTTTCTTATTGCGTGCGCTGCTTGCCATCAACATCCCGATCTTGGCGAAGGCACGACGCGCTTCGTCTCCCTTGCGCTCGATCGCGCGTTTCATGTACTGCCGATAAATGCCGCCATGGCGCGCTTCATCGTGTGCAATTGTTTCGTAGATTCGTGTTATGACGGGTTCGGTGTGCCACTCGGCGGCACGGCGATACCAATTGTTTAGCCGGATTTCACCGCAGAAATGAAGCATGAGCGTTTCGAGCGGCGGGGCCGCGTCGAAATGAAAACGAACCGCATGCAGTTCGTCCTCTGTCGGTACCAGGTCAGGGCGGAAGCGCTTTAGATACTCCATGAGAACCAAGGAGTGTTTTTGCTCTCGAAAAACCATACCGACATGAAGGCGCAAAAATCGCTGTTGCCCGCGTTATCGCGCAAGAACATTTCGGTCGCCGGGAGCGCAGCCCATTCCGTAATTGCGTTCATTTTTACGATGAACGCCTGCTCATCGGAGAGCCGATCTGCCTGAAAGTTCCCAACGCACCGACTCGAGTGATTTGAATACTTCCGGATACAACACGGCCGACTCCTTTCGGTTAACGTACAAGCTTAAATCCTGCCGGTCGTGCCCGATCTAATTAGAAGCAATAATTTCCGAGTCTGTTCGGTTTTCGGATATGTCCGGGACACCCCAATGCAGACCAACCACAGCATGAGATAACCGCCGCTAATTTTAATCAGGATGCATCGATGCAATTTGGCCCCTTTGAACAGAACGTCATTCGGCACATGGTCGAATACGCGCATGCCAATCAGCAAGACATCGCCGCGGGCAGTCAAACTACCCGCATTGCAGGGTTTGCCTTTTGGGAGTACGCGCAAGGCACTGCGGAGACCGTCAACGCGATATTCGGTAAACGCGCGATGGATGCGGTACAAGCGGTGATGCGAGAACTCCTCGACATACTGGACCCGCTTTGGAAAGAGCATGCGCGCGAGCGAATGAAAGGTGCGCCGGTAGATGTTGTATCCCACCTTGGTCCTCCCGGAGAAACACCGCTTGCCGGCCCTGTCGCCGTTTTACTAAGGCAGCTAAAAATCTTTGAAACTTTCGGTTGCAAAATTCACTTTTCCGCCTCTACGCCAAAAGCACGCAAGTTGATCGCTTTAAAGTTGTCCGCTGCTTTGAACGGCTGCGATGCTTCAGTGGGTTATCCAGACGAGTGGTCAAAAGTGGTGGAAATGATTGAGCGCGATAACGCGTGGCCTTCGGGCCTGAATTCCATGCTGGAGCGAATCGTCGACGATGCGATCGAGTTGGATAGAGCGTTCGGCGATTTGTAGTCCGCATAACTGAACATGCGCGCTTGTGCGTTGGCGCCGAAGGGGTAGCTGATGCGGCAATGCGACAGTCGTTCGACCGGCGTTCAGCCCGTCTAGCCTACAGTTCGGGCGCCCAATGCGCGCGTTGGCGTAATTCGCGTCTCGCGGCTTCGTAACCGGGATAGGCACGTCCAACGGTGCGCCAAAACGCAGCGGAATGGTTCATGTGGCGCAAATGGGCGAGTTCGTGCGTGATGACATAGTCGATCAAATGCGCTTCGTAATGCACGAGCTTCCAATTCAATAACACGCGCGTGCTGCCGTCGGTCTTGCGAGCGCAATTGCCCCATTGCGTGCGCGCTCGAGATAAGCCAAGCGGCGGCACTTCTACTCCGAGGCGCGGGGCGATGACTTCCATGCGCCGTCGAAAAAAATCGAGGCCTTGGACCTTCAGCCAGTTTATTACCGACTCTCTTAGGCGCGCAGGCGTCGCGTCATCGGCCAAACCGACATATAAGGCATCGTCTCGGAGCACGATCGCTTTGTTGTTGGTGATCGCAATGCCAATGTCCCGTCCAAAATAAGGAAGGCGCGCGCCCTCTTGCCAAACAAATGCGGGTTGTATGCGACGATGCGCTTCGGACAGGCTGCGCAGAATCCAGCGCTGCTTCTCGCGCATGAAGGCTTCGATTTCCTCAAGCCGAACCCAATAGGGTGCCGCTGCATGCAAACCGTTTTCGTCAACCGCGATGCCGATGCTGCGGCGAGTCGAACGTCTGAGCGTATAGGGCAGTATTTTCCCAGCCAGCAAGATACGGCGTTCTCGATGTTTAAGCCCCGGCGGGTCCGTCTCCGGGGTTTCGATCAAAAAGGGAAGCGTGTGTTGCATGAAACTCAAGACGGGTTAGTTTAGGGAAGCTCTGATTAAGGTTGATTGTTGAATCGTGTTGCCACTTTAAAGCGTTCAAGGCCTTATTTTAGTTTGCCCTCGCTCGTACAGCTACGCGCACTCGCGACCATCCCCGGCACTTAATCAGACATTCCTTAGGTGTTTTCTTGCGAGAGAGACTCAGCATTCGAGTTGCGATTCACGGGGACAATCGGACCGGGTGTGAGCATCTGCATCTGACTTTCGATCCATTCCTCCGTTTCGCGCATTACCTCGTCGGGGCTGCGTCCGGCGGTTTCGATCGGTTTTCCGATGACGACAGTTACTAATCCCGCATCCTTTAAAAAGGAATTGCGCGGCCACACTAGCCCGGCGTTGTGTGCCACCGGCAACACTCGTGCGCCGGTATTCACCGCCAGAATCGCGCCCCCGCGTCTATAGATGCCGCGTTTGCCGACCGGAATGCGTGTGCCTTCCGGAAAGATCAAAATTGAAATACCTTGTTGCAGTCGCTCCGCGCCTTTCGTGACGACATGCGCCATCGCGCTCTTGCGATTGGATCGATCGATGGCGATACAACCCATGATCGCCAAACCCCAACCCAGAAACGGTAGCAAGAGCAATTCGCGCTTGAGCACATATACGTGCGGCGGAAAGATGGAGCTGAAGGCCAGTGTTTCCCAGGCCGACTGGTGCTTCGACAAAATGACGGTCGGCTCCGCAGGGATGTTCTCGCGTCCACGCACTTCGTAGCGAATACCGAATACCCATCTCGCCAGCCAAGCGGCGAAGCTCGGCCATCTCGCAATGATGTTATGGCGTAAGTGGAGCGGTAGGATCGCGGTTGCCATCGCCAAGACGGAGTAAGGGATGACTACGATCAGTAGTATGAGGATGTAGAGCGTGGAGCGAAAATGTTTCATCTATGTCGTCAATGCACGTGCCACGGCCGCCAGATCCGGATAAATCCGGGTGCCTGTTGGGAGGTCCATGTCCTTGGTTTTGTCGCCCTTGCCGCTTAGGACAAGAATGGGCTGTGCACCCACAGTTGCCGCCGCTTGTAAGTCCCGCAATGAGTCTCCAACAGCCGGCACGCCCGCAAGTGGCGTATTCATACGCTCGCCAATTTCCTTGAACATCCCGGCTTCAGGTTTGCGATAAGGCGAATTCGATTCGGCTGTCGCGGGACAATAAAAAATCGCCTCGATGCGTCCGCCGGCCTGGCTCACCGCTTTATGCATTTTGCTATGAATGGCGTTCAAGGTTTCCATATCGAACAGACTGCGCCCGATGCCGGATTGGTTGGTGGCGATGACGATGCGATAGCCCGCTTGAGTCAGTTTCGCAATGGCTTCCAGGCTGCCCGGAATGGGTTTCCATTCCTCGGGACTCTTGATGAATTGGGCGCTGTCGTAATTGATGACGCCGTCGCGGTCGAGAATGATTAGCTTCACCAGACGCTCCGCAGGGCCGCCCCAAGG
>DATEEW010000087.1:0-3467 GCA_035280965.1 Burkholderiales bacterium | reverse complement strand
CCACATTCACTTGGTTGAAGCTTCCTTTTCTTCGTTCCGGCTGCTCTCTGTCCTCCGGAATCGCTATCGGCCTCGCGCAATATTCATGCGCGCCGCCCTCCCCCTGCCTGACTTTATGGCGCTGCGCTTCGATATCCGCGCGCCCTGCAATGTTTATAGGTGATTTTGGCCCGTGCGCAAGCAGCGACTAGGTCGATAGCTTCGCTTTGACCAAAGCTGACAATTTGCCCATGTCGGCACGACCGGTGAGTTTGGACTTCAATACGCCCATCACTTTCCCCATGTCACCAACACCTTTGGCGTCAGTCGCAGCAATTGCTTGATCGAGTTCGGTTGCGATTTCGGCATCGGATGCCTGCTGCGGCATATATGCCGACAGCACTTCAACTTCGAAAGTTTCTTGATCGACGAGATCCTGGCGGGCCGCTTTTTGATATTGCGTAATGGAATCGCGACGCTGCTTAAGCATTTTCTCGATGATGCCCAATACGTCGGTATCGGTCAGTTCGATGCGTTCATCCACTTCGCGCTGCTTCATTGCCGCGAGCAACAAACGCACCGCGCCCAGCCTGCGCGTGTCCTTGGCCTTCATCGCGGCCTTCATGTCTTCGGTGATACGGGCCTTCAAGGACATCGATTCGCTACCCCAAAAAGCAAAACCACGGCTGCGGATCGAGTAGATCCTGCACGCCGTGGGCGTCGAATACGGAAATGAGCTGTTGTTCTTTTTAGTACAGCTTGGGCGGCAGCATCTGGCTACGCAGACGCTTGTAGTGCCGCTTTACCGCAGCCGCGAGCTTACGTTTGCGCTCAGCGGTGGGCTTTTCATAGAACTCGCGCGCACGCAGTTCGGTGAGTAAGCCGGTTTTTTCAACGGTACGTTTGAAGCGGCGCATAGCCACTTCAAAGGGTTCATTCTCTTTGACACGAACGCTCGGCATTAAAAACAACTCCGGGGTATTGAGCGGAAAGGGCGGGATTATAGCCGAGCAGGCGTAAGGGGCACAAGGCCGGGTGCGCCTGCATGCGAACCGCGCCAAAAGCCGCTACCCTAAAGCCCATGCAAGGTCCTGAATATAAAACCGGCAGCGCTCTAGTGCTGGGCGTGGAAAGCTCCTGTGACGAGACCGGGATTGCCCTCTTTAGCGAGCGCGAAGGCCTCCTCGCCCATACAGTCCATACCCAAATCGCGATGCACGCGGATTATGGGGGCGTCGTCCCTGAATTAGCATCGCGCGACCATATTCAGCGGGTACTCCCCCTCATCCGCCAAGTCATGGCAGAAGGCGGCAAAAGTCTGCAAGCGCTTGATGCAATTGCATACACGAGGGGCCCTGGACTGGCCGGTGCGTTGTTAGTGGGCGCTAGCATTGCCAATTCTCTGGCCTATGGATTGGGCATTCCGGCCATCGGCATCCATCATTTGGAGGGGCATCTGCTTTCGCCCTTGCTGTCTGAGACGCCGCCCACCTTCCCTTTCGTTGCTTTGCTCGTTTCCGGCGGCCACACGCAACTTATGCAAGTGGAGGGAGTGGGCCACTATCGATTATTGGGAGAAAGCCTGGACGATGCGGCCGGCGAAGCGTTCGATAAAACGGCTCAACTGCTCGGCCTGGGCTATCCCGGCGGACCCGCGCTTGCGCGCCTTGCGGAATCGGGGCAGCGAGGGATCTTCAAACTTCCTCGTCCGATGCTTCATAGCGGCGATTTGGAATTCAGCTTCAGCGGACTTAAAACAGCTGTCCTGACTTTGGTGCGTAGCCACCCCCCGAGCGAACAGGCAAAGGCCGATATCGCACTGGCTTTCGAGGACGCCGTGGTCGATGTCTTGACGACCAAATGCAAGGCGGCCTTACATCAGACCGGATTGAAGCGACTCGTAATCGCCGGCGGCGTAGGTGCGAACCGATCCTTGCGCACGGCTTTACTGGATATGGCGCAAAAGAAGGGTTATCAAGTCTATTTCCCGGAATTGGCCTTGTGCACGGATAACGGCGCCATGATTGCCTTGGCGGGCGCACTAAGGCTACGCGCCGGTCAGCAAAACGATTCCTACGCCTTCAGTGTGCGTCCCCGCTGGGAATTAGAAGAACTGCAAGCGGTTTAAGGCTCGCCCTCGATCGGGGCTTTCTTTCCGCCGATGCGGCTTTCGGTGCCGGACAGAAGCTTCAGAATATTGCTGCGATGACGCCATATCAATAATGCTGCGAGCAGAAGAACACATACGGCATAGGCGTTAAAACCCAAAACCAACGCGGTATAGAACGGGGCGAATATCGCCGCGACAAGCGCTGCGAGCGATGAGTAGCGGAAGAATAGAGCGATCACGAGCCAAGTCACTACTGTGCCGAGACCGATCCGCCAATCGAGGGCGAACAGTATGCCGCCTGCTGTCGCCACGCCCTTCCCGCCTTTGAAACGAAAATAAAGAGGGAACAAGTGTCCGATAAATACGGTGAGCGCAACCAATGCGATTCCAAGGTCGCCGACCCCGAAATGCCATGCGTAGTGTTTGGCGATGAATACGGCGAACCAGCCTTTCAAGCAATCGCCGAGCAAGGTGAGAAGGGCCGCGAGCTTGCTCCCGCTACGCAAGACATTGGTGGCGCCCGGATTGCCGGAGCCGTAGTCGTGCGGGCTAGGCAACCCCATTGAGCGACTGACAATGACGGCGAAAGACAGCGAGCCGATCAGGTACGCGGTTAGAATGAATACTGCGTCGCTCATCTTGTTGTTTTAAGCAATGGAACGACGGCGAGTGTAGCCGAAGCGACGCAAACCCCGGTCCGTTTTTATCGAGAGTGTTATGGATGTGATTTTCATGCGCGACCTTCGCATCGAAGCGAAGGTCGGCATTTACAAACGCGAGCGGGTGGTCACGCAACCAATCGCAATAGATCTGGATATCGGGCTTGCCGATCGCACCGCAGCACGGTCCGGAAAAGTTGCGGACACCATTGATTACGCCATCGTCGTGCAACGACTGCGCGATGAATTGGGCACGCGACGCTTCGGGCTTGTGGAAGAAATGGCGGAGTTCATCGCCGACATGCTGCTCAACGAATTCGGCGCGCCATGGTGCCGCATCAGCTTAGCGAAACTGGGCATCCTTAAAGACGTGCGCCAAGTCGGGCTCGTTATCGAACGCTCAAAAACCTAGTCGGCAATCCGCGCGTGCGACATTGATCATCCCCGCGGGTGATGGACGGCGTGTAATTGCTTTAAGCGTTCTCTTGCGACATGGGTATAAATCTGCGTCGTCGAAATATCGGAGTGCCCCAGCAGCATTTGCACCACTCTCAAATCCGCACCGTGATTCAACAAGTGCGTGGCGAAAGCATGGCGTAAAGTATGTGGTGATAACGGGGCATGGGGAATCACGCGCGCGGCGTGGCGCTTGATCAAATACCAAAAGGCCTGACGCGTCATGGCGCCACCGCGTGGCGTCAGAAACAGCGCTTCGCTTG
>DATEEW010000086.1:0-10555 GCA_035280965.1 Burkholderiales bacterium | reverse complement strand
GTCCGTCTGAATGCGCGCGAAACGGCGAATACTCAAGTTTTCGCCGATTTTTTGCACCAGCGCCTGACGCTTTGCTTCCACGTTCTCGCCGTTGACGTTGAGTTTCGCCAGCGCTTCGTTATCTGCCGGATTCTCTTTGGCGACCGTTTCGGCCAGACCTTTAGCAAAGGCGATGAAGTCGTCATTCTTCGCCACGAAATCGGTTTCGCAGTTCACTTCGACGAGGGCGCCCAGCTTCCCGTCGGTGGACAGGTAGGCGCCGATAACGCCCTCGGCGGCAACGCGACTCGCCGCTTTATTCGCTTTCGCGCCGCTTTTAATGCGCAGCAGATCTTCCGCTTTTTTCAGATCGCCATCGGTTTCGGCCAGGGCTTTCTTGCATTCCATCATGCCCAGACCGGTGATCTCGCGCAGCTCTTTCACCATTGCTGCGGTAACTTCAGCCATTGCTTGCTCCTTCGCGCTGGGAAGCACGCTTCCCACATTTCAAATTTCAAATTGCAGAAGGGTCACCCCTCCTGTTCATATTTCCTTTGAAAAAAAGGGGCAAGCGCCCCTTTTTTCTTCTCATCTCTCGCGCCGCGGACTCAGTTCGCAGCGTTTTCTTCCACTTCGACGAATTCATCGCTACCGGTGGCAACGATTTCCTGAATCGTTTGCGCGCGACCCTCGAGCACCGCGTCAGCGATACCACGGCAATACAGGCGGATGGCGCGGCTCGAATCGTCGTTACCGGGAATGATGTGGGTGATGCCGTCGGGAGAATGATTGCTATCCACTACAGCGACCACAGGAATACCCAATTTGCGGGCTTCGGTAATCGCACCTTTTTGATAGCCCACATCGATGACAAACAATGCATCGGGTACGGCTTCCAGGTTTTTGATGCCACCCAGGCTGCGTTGGAGTTTTTCCAGTTCGCGCTGAAAGGTGAGTGTTTCTTTTTTGGACAGGCGCTCGATACTGCCGTCGGCCACAGCCTGCTCCATTTCCTTCAGACGCTTGATGGATTGCTTGACCGTCTTGAAGTTGGTCAGCATGCCGCCCAGCCAACGATAGTCGACATAAGGCACGCTCGCGCGTTCCGCTTCCTCGCGTACGATTTCACGCGCTTGGCGCTTGGTGCCGACGAAAAGAATGGTGCCTTTGTTGGTGGCGAGCTGACGCACATATTTGACGGCGTCGTTGTACATCACCAAGGTTTTTTCGAGGTTGATGATGTGAATCTTGTTTCGATGACCGAAAATGAAGGGGGCCATTTTCGGGTTCCAGTAGCGGGTCTGGTGTCCGAAATGGACGCCCGCTTCCAGCATTTGACGCATGGTGGTGGACATGAAATCTCCGTTTAGGGTTAAGTCGTTCGACGTCCGGCCCAACCGAACTCCGTTACCGGAGCACCCTAAAGGGCGGACGCGCAAATTGGGGAATACCCCCGTGCTTGGCAGGATTCCAGGACCCCACACAAACAGCCGCGGAGTATAGCATGGGCGCCCCGGCTCCTTCAAATTTTCCCCTTGTCAAACAGATGATTAATCGTCCGTCGGCGAACTGCGGCGGCAAAATTGCCGGGCAGGTGCGGCATGACTTATCCTCCGTCTTTCAGTGATTTAAGAACAGGAATCGGGCAGCAGCATGGCAGTCGTCATTAAAAGCGCTGAAGAAATCGAAAAAATGCGGATCGCGGGCAAGCTCGCCGCCGAAGTTCTCGATTTCATTACGCCTCACGTCAAAGCCGGGATCAGCACCAGCGACCTGGACAAGCTCTGCCACGACTACATGGTCAATGTGCAGGGCTCGATCCCGGCGCCGCTGAACTATGCGCCGCCCGGCTATCCACCTTACCCCAAGTCCATTTGCACCTCGGTGAATGACGTGGTGTGTCACGGAGTGCCCGGGGACCAGGTTCTGAAAGACGGCGATATCGTCAATTTGGATATCACCGTTATCAAGGACGGCTTTCACGGCGACACGAGCCGGATGTTCTACGTGGGCGAGCCCTCGCTGCAGGCGCGCCGGCTTTGCGAAGTCACTCTCGAATGCATGTGGATCGGTATATTGAAAGTGCTCCCAGGCGCCTATTTGGGCGATGTGGGTGCTGCCATCCAGCGCCATGCCGAAAGTCGAGGCTACAGCGTGGTGCGCGAATTTTGCGGGCATGGCATCGGACGGCGCTTCCACGAAGAGCCGCAGGTTTTGCACTACGGACGCCCGGGAACTGGCTTGAAGCTCCAAGCCGGCATGATTTTCACCATCGAACCGATGATCAATGCCGGCAAACCCGCGATTCGCGAAGCCAAAGGCAAACGCGCGGACGGATGGACAATTCTCACCCAGGACCGCAGCCTGTCCGCCCAGTGGGAACACACGGTGCTCGTGACCGAAACCGGTTACGAAATCCTGACGCAATCGGTGGGCGTTCCGCCTATCCCCCAAACACTGCAAGCGGCCTGAGCATGTCTTCGGTCGTCGAACGCGCAGCGGCCCAAAGCCGAATTTCCGATTGGCGTCGGCGAGTGGCTGTCGGTCGCGCCGGGCTCGCCGAGGCCTTCCGTGCAGACGGCGATGCCAAGCGTTACTTGCGCCGTCACCGCCTGCTCATCGACAGCGTTTTACGAGAAGTTTGGGAAAAAGCAGACTTGCCGCGAGGCTGCACGCTCGTCGCGGTTGGAGGCTATGGACGCGGCGAGCAATTTCCGCATTCGGATGTTGATCTGCTGATCCTCCTGCCCGATGACGCAACCGAGGCGGAACAAACCAAGCTGGAAACATTCATCGGTGGCCTGTGGGATTTGGGAATGGATTTGGGCACCAGCGTGCGTAGTGTGGCCCAATGCAGCACCGAGTCCACCAAAGACATTACGGTGCAGACGGCCTTGTTGGAATCGCGCTATTTATGCGGCAGCCGCGCGCTGTTCAATACCCTGTATCAAACGCTGCACGGCGACTTCGATGCGCAAAAATTCTTCGTCGCCAAGCGGCTGGAACAGGATCAGCGCCACGCGAAGCATCAAGACAGCCCCTATAGCCTCGAACCCAATCTGAAGGAAGCGCCGGGCGGACTGCGCGATCTGCATGTCATCCTGTGGATTAGCCGCGCCAGCGGTCTGGGCGACGATTGGCGCGCGCTGGCCGCACACGGCCTCATTACCCGCGCCGAAGCGCTACGCCTCAAGCGCCACGAATTGCTGTTGCAAGAAATCCGCATCCGGCTGCATTTGCTCACCGACCGCGGCGAAGAGCGCATCCTGTTCGACTTCCAGGATGCGCTGGCGCGCGAGTTCGATTGCGTCGATCTTCCCGGTAAGCGCGCGAGCGAAGTGTTCATGCAGCGCTACTACCGAACAGCTAAGGCCATTACACAGCTGAACGAAATTCTGATTCAGAACATCAGCGCCGCCCTGTTCCCGACCGAGCACGAACATCCACCGGAGCCGATCAATGAGCGGTTCCAAGCGGTCCGCGAACTGTTGGATGCGCGCGACCCGAACGTGTTCGAGCGTGAACCGGACGCGATCCTGGAAAGCTTCCTGCTGTTGCAACAACACTCCGAACTCAAAGGCATGACGGCGCCGACCTTGCGTGCGCTGTGGCGCGCACGCGCGATTATCGACGGCAAATTTCGTCGCAACCCCCAGCACAAGGCGCAATTCCTAGCCATTCTGCAAGAACCGCGCGGCATCGTGCACGAACTGCGGCGCATGAATCGGTACAGCATTCTGGGCCGTTATCTGCCCGCTTTCGGCAAAGTCGTCGGCCAGATGCAACACGATCTTTTTCACGTTTACACCGTCGACCAGCACATCATGATGGTCGTGCGCAACCTGCGCCGCTTTACGCTATTGGAATACGCGCACGAATATCCGCTGTGCAGCCGCTTGATGAACAGCTTCGAGCGCTATTGGTTGCTGTATCTGGCAGCCCTGTTTCATGACATCGCCAAAGGCAGAGGCGGCGATCATTCACAACTGGGCGAGGTGGAAGCGGCGCGTTTCTGTCGCAGCCATGGTCTTCCCCGTGAAGATGCGGAATTGGTCGAATTTCTGGTCGCGCAACACCTGACCATGTCTTCGGTCGCGCAGAAGCGTGACCTTTCCGATCCTGATGTAATCCGCGAATTCGCCGCTTTGGTGAAATCGGAACGTCGGCTCACAGCGCTTTACTTGCTGACGGTTGCCGATATTCGAGGTACCAGTCCTAAAGTCTGGAATGCCTGGAAAGGCAAGTTGCTGGAAGATTTGTATCGGGCCACGCGTCGCCTGTTACGCGGCGACAATGTCGGGTTCGATCAGGACGTGCAGAACAAACAGAGCGAAGCCTTGCGCATGCTGCGCCTATACGGTTTATCGGACGAAGTGGCGGAGACGCTATGGCGCGAACTCGACGTGCCTTATTTTCTACGCCACGACGCGCAGGATATTTCCTGGCAGACGCGTAATCTCTACAACCGTGTCCGTACGGAGCGTCCGATTGTGAAGGCGCGCCTTGCGCCTTTTGGCGAGGGGCTGCAAGTGATGGCCTATTGCAAGGATGAGCGCGACATCTTCGCCCGCATCTGTGGTTATTTCGAGTCGATCAATTTCAATATCGTCGACGCAAAAATCCACACGACCAAACACGGTTATGCGCTCGACACCTTTCTCGTCATGGGCACCGGCAAAGCCCATTACCGCGATCTCATCAATTTGATCGAATACAACCTGGCCGAACGCTTGGCCAACAAAGCGCCGCTTGGTCCTCCGACACGCGGCCGCATATCGCGACAATCCAAACATTTTCCCATTACACCCGAAGTTACGCTCCGGCCGGACGAGAAAAACCAATATCAGATTCTTTTTGTCGCAGCTGGCGACCGACCGGGTTTGCTCTATAGCATTGCACGCGTTCTCAGCGAACACGATGTACGGCTGCATTCGGCCAAGATCGTGACGCTAGGCGAGCGTGCTGAAGATGTGTTCTTGATCAGTGGCCCCAGTCTCGCGAAGGAAAAAGCGATCCTTCAACTGGAGCAGGATACGCTGAGAGCATTGCAAGCTTAGGAAACGCGAGTTCGAGCGTCTCCTTCGTCAAACTCCCTCGACCAACGCTTTCGCAAAAGGAACGAAATCGCACGAGCGACTCTTGCCCTCGCTCGCACGCTGCGCGAGCTCGCGACCTTAGGTAGCCTTAAATAGGCTATTCGTCCTGCAAATCTTCTCCGGGGAATAGCGTTTCGGAGTAACCGAAGTTGGCAAGATCCCTTATCCGCATGGGATAAAGAATGCCGTGCAGATGATCGGTTTCATGCTGAACCACGATGGCATGAAAACCTTCGACGCTACGGTCGATGACATTGCCTTTTTCGTCGTAGCCCTGATAACGGATTTTTTTGTAGCGTGGCACCAAACCGCGCATACCCGGCACCGACAAACAGCCTTCCCAGCCTTCAACGATTTCGTCGCTCGGCGCCGTAAGCACCGGATTGATTAGTACCGTATCAGGAACTTCTTCGGACTCTGGATAACGATCGCTAGGATGCACGCCGAAAATCACCACTTGCAGGCCGACTCCGATTTGCGGAGCTGCTAAGCCCGCACCGCTCAAATGCGCCATGGTGTCGCGCATGTCTTGCAAGAGCGCATGCAGCGCCGGCGTATCGAAGGCGTCTACCTTGCTTGCCTCCTGCAATAGACGCGGGTCTCCCATTTTGAGTACATCGCGAATCATGAATCCGCATCCGCCACCGAAGCAACCAGACTTTGAAGCACCCGACGCGCTCGACTCATTGTTTCCTGCAGAGTCTGCTCGATCGCCTGAAATTGAATCCCCGCCACGCTGTCACCCTTTCCCGCAGCGTAATTCACGACTACCGAAATGGTTGCGTAATCGAGTTCCAGTTCGCGCGCCAATACCGCTTCAGGCATACCCGTCATACCGACAAGATCCGCGCCGTCGCGTTCATAACGAACGATTTCCGCAGCAGTTTCCAGCCGCGGCCCTTGGCTCGCGGCATAGATGCCGCCATCGATAATCGGCTCCTGCGCATCTGCCGCCGCTCGAAGCAGTCGCTGGCGCAGGCTTTCGGTATAGGGCAAGGTGAAGTCCACATGCGTGACCGGCACGTCGCCTCCTTCAAAGAAAGTACTGGCGCGCCCCCAGGTGTAATCAATGATCTGGTCAGGAACGACCAAGGTACCGGGACACATATCCATGCGTATGCCGCCCACCGAGGCGACCGACACGACTTCCGTTACGCCTTCGGAATGCAAGGCCCAGATATTGGCGCGATAGTTCACCTCATGCGGCGGAATGGTGTGCCCATATCCGTGTCGCGCAAGAAAAACCACATCGCAGCCGTGCAGCGTGCCGAAGGTCAAGGCGCCGGAAGGTTCCCCATAGGGCGTACGCACCGCCTTGCGATGCGTAACATCGAGATTGCCGAGCTTGGTGAGCCCACTACCGCCGATGATGGCAAGCATTTTATTTATTGAAACCTTTCCAAAGTGGCTCTGATTAAGGCTTATTGATGAATCGCGTCGCCGACTTACAGGGTCTAAGGCGTCGCTTTATTTTGTCCTCGCTCGTACAGCTACGCGCACTCGCGATCATCCTAGGCACTTAATCAGACATTCCTAATCCGTTGCGTTTTCAGCTTCGCTTCGACAAGAAAAAAGCCTTGTTACCAACAAGGGGAAAGCCCCTTGTAAATGCCATGTTGCGCCGAAGACAAGTCAGCTCCTATACCTTGTGTTCTTTAAGGGCGTAGATCGCCGGAAGATTGCGCCAGGAACCGTAAGCGTCCAGACCGCAGCCAAAGACGAAGCGGTCGGGCACTTGCAGACCGACGTAATCAGCCCTGACCGGTTTGGGTCTCCCCGTCTGCTTGTCGGCCAGCACCGCAACTTCACAAGAACGCGCACCGAGCGCGAGTACCTGGTCCTTGATCGCGGCAAGCGTGAGACCTTCGTCCAGAATATCGTCCAGCACCAGCACGGCGCGATCCTTCACATAGGGCGGCGGCGCAACCTTCCACTGGATCTGCTGGCCGTTGAGGTGATCGCCGTAGCGAGAGGCATGCACATAGTCCAGGTGCAAGGGGAAGTCGAGCAAGGGCAACAGCTTGCCGCAGAAATACACGGCGCCATTCATCACGCAAAGCAGAAGCGGCTGGCGCCCGCGAAAATCCTTGCACAACTTTTGAGCGAGCTGCTCAATAGCAGCATCGACCTGCTCTCTCGGACAGAGCAAGTCCGCCTGTTCCAGCATCCGCTGCGCCTGTTCCACATTCAACAACACGCCCTACACCTCCTATACGATCAACGCGTAGCGCACTGGCTATCCAGCCATTCGCTGAATCCGCTACCGACTTCCGGATGCTTGCGTCCCAGCGCAACGGTGGCTTGCAAATACCCGAGCTTGGAGCCGCAATCGTAGCGCGTCCCCTCGAAACGATAGGCCAGTACGCGCTCTTCGCGCAAGAGGGCTGCGATGCCGTCTGTTAACTGTATCTCTCCGCCGGCACCCGGTTTGATGCTGCGCAGATGATGGAAGATGCGCGGCGTCAACACATAACGACCGATCACCGCGAGATTGGACGGCGCATCGGCAGGCTTCGGCTTCTCCACGATCGCCTCGATGGATTCCACGCGTTCGTCGATCCGCGAGGCACGCACGATACCGTAGCTCGAGGTCTGGGAAGGCGGCACTTCCATCACACCCAGCACCGAACGACCTTCGCGGTTGAATACGTCTGTCATCTGTTTCATGACCGCCGTCTGACTGTCGATCATGTCGTCCGCCAGAATAATGGCGAAAGGCTCGTTGTTGATAACCGGTTGCGCGCAGAGCACCGCATGACCGAGACCAAGCTGTTCAGGCTGACGGATATAAATGCAGTTGACGTTCTTCGGCAGAATGCCTCGCACCAGTTCCAGCAACTCCGTTTTGCCGCGCGATGCCAGTTCGCTTTCCATTTCGTAGGCTTTGTCGAAATGGTCCTCGATGGCACGCTTGTGGCGGCCTGTGATGAAGATCATTTCGGTGCAGCCGGCCGCAACGGCCTCTTCAACCGCATATTGAATGAGCGGCTTGTCCACGATTGACATCATTTCCTTGGGACTAGCTTTCGTCGCCGGCAGGAAACGACTGCCGAAGCCCGCAACCGGAAATACCGCTTTGGTGATGACTCCCATACCTATTAATCCTTATCGTTCAATAATTCGATCAGACCATCCTGGTCGAGCACCGAAATGCCCAACTCCTGTGCTTTAAGCAATTTACTGCCCGCCTCGGCACCGGCAACGACGTAATTCGTTTTCTTGGATACGGAGCCGGATACCTTTCCCCCTTGCGCTTCGATCAAAGCCGCGGCTTCCTCCCGGGTCAAGGTGGGCAAGGTACCCGTCAACACGAAAATCCGGCCGGCGAGCTTACCCTCCGACATGCGCCGTCGCGGGGCATTTTGCTGTACTTCGAGCATATGCGGCGCACATAACTGCTCAATGACTTCGCGATTATGCGGCTCCGCGAAAAACTCTCGGATGGAGGCGGCGACAATGGGCCCGACATCGGAAACTTCCAGGAGAGCGGTTTCGTCGGCATCCATTAGAGCATCCAACGTGCCGAAGTGCGCCGCCAAATCCTTGGCCGTCGCCTCGCCCACATTACGAATGCCCAATGCGTAAATCATGCGTGCCAGCGTCGGCTTGCGGGCGCGCTCCAGCGCCTCGACCAGGTTTTGGGCTGATTTTTCGCCCATGCGCTCCAGCGCGGCAAGCTTCGCAATGCCCAGACGAAACAAATCCGCCGGATTGCGAACAATCCCCGCGTCGACCAACTGGTCGACCAATTTATCCCCCATGCCTTCAATATCCAGGGCACGACGCGATGCGAAATGCAGCAACGCTTGCTTGCGTTGCGCCGGACAAATCAAGCCGCCGCTGCAACGTGCGACGGCTTCGTCCTGCGCCCGCACCACTGCCGAGCCACAAACGGGGCAAGCTGTCGGCATTTCGAAACGATCCTTGGCATGCCGCGGACCCGCGTCAGCAACGCGCGCCACTTCCGGTATCACGTCACCCGCGCGACGCACCACGACGGTGTCCCCCGGCCAGACATCCTTGCGACGGATTTCGTCTTCGTTGTGCAGGGTGGCGTTGGTGACCGTCGCGCCACCCACAAAAATCGGCTTTAAACGCGCAACAGGTGTCAACGCGCCGGTACGGCCCACTTGGATTTCGATGGCCAGTAGTTCAGTCTGTGCTTCTTCGGCCGGAAACTTATGCGCCAGTGCAAAACGCGGCGCGCGCGACACAAAGCCCAGTTCACGCTGCTGCGCGAGCGCATCGACTTTGTAGACGACTCCGTCAATATCGTAAGGCAGGCCGGTGCGCTTCACCTCCAGCTTGCGATAAAAATCGAGCAGGCCATCCAGCCCTTCGACTACCGCGCGATCCGCACATACCGGGAAACCCAGTTCGGCCAATTCGCTGAGCAAGTCGCTATGTGCTTCGGGCAGCTTCAATCCTTGAACATCGCCCAAGCCATAGGCGAAAAAACGCAAGGGGCGCGAAACCGTTATGCGGGAATCAAGTTGCCGCAGGCTGCCGGCAGCCGCGTTGCGCGGATTTGCGAAGAGCTTTTCACCGCGCGCCTCCTGCCTTGAATTGAGTTTTTCGAAATCGTGTTTGTACATCAGCACTTCACCGCGGACTTCGAGCCGTTGCGGCAAGTTTTTTCCGCGTAAACGCAGCGGCAGATTTTTGATGGTGCGCAAATTGGCACTGACGTTCTCGCCGGTATAACCGTCGCCGCGTGTCGCGCCCTGCACGAAGCGGCCGTCCTCGTAAGTCAGGCTGATGGCCAGGCCGTCGAATTTGGGCTCGCAGATATAACGCACCGTCTCGATGCCCAACGCTTCGCGCGCACGCCGATCGAAAGCGGCGACCTCTTCGTCGCTGAAAGCGTTGTTAAGCGACAGCATCGGAACGCGATGCGTAACGGCGCCGAAAGACTCAACCGGCGCTGCGCCGACGCGTTGTGTCGGCGAATCATCCGAAGCTAGATCCGGATAAGCCGCTTCCAGGTCCTGCAATTCGCGGAAGAGTTTGTCGTATTCCGCGTCCGACACAATGGGCGCGTCCAACACATAGTAGCGGTGATTGTGCGCTTCGATTTCCTGACGCAAGTGTTCGACTCGCGTGCGAATCGCGGCAGGGATCATTCTAATCAGACGAAAAGACGCAAGGCGGCGGGACCGCCAGCAGGAATACCGCGCGCAGCCATAGCTTGATGGATGACGTTGAGTTGCACGGCAATTTGTTCGATTGCGGCATCGCTGAGCGCCTTGCGATCGTCGTCCACCAGCACGCCATCCAACGCTTGCGCCAATTGCTTGGCGAATTCGATGAAATTGCGGAATGTGTTGGGAATGCCGGGTGCCCGCGGCACGTCCAGCGTAAGGCTGACACCGCGTGTGCTCAAGCTTTTCAGCGTTTCGGGATGGAAAGGCATAGGCTCAGTGTTACCCAGGGTGTATATCGACACACCGTGTTCGTTCAATTTGTGAAAGCGGCCATCC
>DATEEW010000085.1:0-5360 GCA_035280965.1 Burkholderiales bacterium | reverse complement strand
AATAGATTCGATATTGCTCGAACATGAAAGAAAAAAGCCGCTTCGAGAAGCGGCTTTTTTAAGGAAGCTCTGATTAAGGTTTATTGATGAATCGGCTGCCAGCTTAAAGCGCCCAGGGCCTTGTTTTATTTTGTCCTCGCTCGTACAGCTGCGCGCACTCGCGATCATCCCGGGCACTTAATCAGACATTCCTGAATTTACTCGTCGCGCGTTTCCACTTGCATCAACGGTTCGTTCGGCGGCGGCGGGCGACGTTCGCGACGACGACGCGGTTCGGGCGTCGCTGCGTTTTCTTCCGGCACTGCCGCTGCGGCTTTGCTTGTCTGCACCATCACGAGCCCGGTGGCCTGCAGCGCGCTTTCGATGTCCGGAGCAGGAGCAGGGGAAGGACGCGGCGTCGCCACAGGTGCTGGTACAGCCGGCACGGGCGCTGGTTGCGCGACGGGTGTCGGAATAATCTGCTCGATGGGCTGCGCTTCGACAATGTTTGCCTCGGTCACCACCGATACGGACGAAACGGGTGCCGTTTGTATCCGTTCGACTTCAACGGCAGTTTGCGCGGCGGGCGCGACCGCAACAGGAAAGTCTTCCTGCGCGTCGATGACTGGCGTCGGCACGATCGGCTCAGCCTTCAACGGCTCACCTTGCTCCGGCGCTAAGGAACTTGCCGCTTCCGTTGCTGCTGCTGCGCCTTCCTGATGGCGTTGTTCTCCACGATCACCACCGCGTCCGCGACGACCGCGACGGCGACGGCGATCACCGCGCTCCGCGCGTTCACCCTCTGCGGGCGCCTCGGCAGCCAGTTGCGGCGCTGCTTGTTGTGCTAACAACTCGTCCTCGGCCCGCGGCGCGCGCGTTTCTTCGCTATTGCGTTCGCGTGGTGGCCGTTGTTCACGCGGCTCACGCGGTTCTCTTGGCTCGCGCGCTTCTTTCGGTGGACGTGTTTCACGTGGTTCACGAGCTTCGCGCGGCTCACGACCTTCGCGTGGGGTTTGCTGCTCGCGACCTTCACGCGGCGGGCGCTCTTTGCGCTGACGTTGCTCGCCTGCCTCTTGTCCCCGTTGAGTGCGTCCTTCGCTTCGTTCTCCGCGTTCGCCACGTGGACGACGATCTTCGCCGCGTTGCGGGCGATTGCGGTCGGTGCGATCGCGACGAGGTTCTCCGCTACGCCCGGCTGGCGCTTTGACGGGCGTCGGCGTAGGCGCGGCTTCCTCGCGGCGGAAGAAGCTGAAAATACGATCGATAATGCCCGCCTTATCCGAGGCGGGAGTGGGGGCAGTTGCTACCGCACGTGGTGTGGCCATCGGCGCAGGCTGTTCGGGCGTTACGCCTTGTACAGCTGCTTGGGTTCGTACAGGGCGGTCTTCCTTCACGCCGGCCTGGCGACCCTCTTCGGTCGGTGCTTCCACCATGTTGTAACTGACGGGCAACACACCTTCCTGATTCAAATCGTCGTGCTTGAGGCGCTCGACTTTGTAGTGCGGCGTTTCCAAATGCACATTAGGGATCAACACCACATTCACTTTGAGGCGTGCCTCGATCGAATGGATATCGGCCCGTTTCTCGTTCAGCAGGAAAGTCGCAACATCCACCGGCACTTGCGCGTGCACGGCGGCGCTGTTTTCCTTCATGGCTTCTTCCTGAATGATGCGCAGGATATGTAGAGCAGTTGATTCGACGCCGCGGATGTGGCCGGTGCCGTTGCAGCGCGGGCAAGTAATCGTGCTGCCTTCGCCGAGAGCAGGGCGCAGACGCTGGCGCGAGAGCTCCATCAAGCCGAAGCGGGAGATCTTGCCCATTTGCACGCGGGCGCGATCATAACGCAACGCATCGCGCAAACGGTTTTCGACGTCGCGCTGGTTGCGCTGGCTTTCCATGTCAATGAAGTCGATGACAATCAGACCGCCCAAGTCGCGCAAGCGCAACTGACGGGCAATTTCATCCGCGGCTTCGAGGTTGGTCCGCAGCGCGGTTTCTTCGATGTCACTGCCCTTCGTGGAGCGGGCTGAGTTGACGTCTACGGCTACGAGCGCTTCGGTGTGATCGATGACCACTGCGCCGCCAGATGGCAAAGAGACTTGGCGCGAGTACGCGGTTTCGATCTGGTGCTCAATCTGGAAGCGCGAGAATAGCGGCACATCATCGCGATAGCGTTTGACACGCCCGATGTTGTCGGGCATGACATTGCTCATAAAGGCCGCGGTCTGTTCGTAAATCGCGTCGGTGTCGATCAGGATTTCGCCGATATCAGGGTGGTAATAATCGCGGATGGCGCGAATGACCAGACTGGATTCCTGATAGATCAGATAAGGCGCAGGATTAACGATGCGACCGTTGTCGTCGCGTTGCGATTCAGCGGCATCCTCAATTTTTCCCCACAGCTTGAGCAAGTAGTTGAGATCCCACTCAAGCTCTTCATAGCTGCGGCCAAGACCAGCGGTGCGGCCGATGATGCTCATGCCTTGCGGCACGGGCAACCGTTCCATGATGTCGCGCAACTCGTTGCGCTCTTCGCCTTCGACCCGACGCGAAACACCGCCGCCGCGTGGGTTGTTCGGCATTAGAACCAGATAACGGCCGGCCAGGCTGATGAAAGTTGTGAGCGCAGCGCCTTTGTTGCCGCGTTCGTCTTTCTCGACTTGCACGATGATTTGCGTGCCCTCGTCGATGACATCCTGAATACGGGCACGACCGGGATCCGCGTCACGCTTGAAATAGGCGCGCGCGATCTCCTTGAAGGGGAGAAAACCGTGGCGTTCGGTACCGTAATCGACGAACGCGGCTTCTAAACTGGGTTCTACTCGGGTGATAACGCCTTTATAAATATTGCTCTTACGTTGTTCTTTACTGGCCGATTCGATGTCGAGATCGATTAATTTCTGACCATCGACGATCGCGACACGGAGCTCCTCGGCCTGTGTCGCATTGAACAGCATGCGCTTCATTTAGTTCTTCTCCTGCGCGAGGGCAGGACGAAACGCCGCCGACGTTGGGCTTAAATCAACACATTTTGGTTGTTCGCATGGTTGAGAGAAGGTTTAAACATCGGTCGGGGTTTGTCGGTGCTCGGAGAGTGCGCCTCGCCACTTTTTGTCGTAGGGCGGACGCGCTAGGAATTCCGAAATGCGATTCCGTCGCGCAAATTGAGTACCATCGTTACTTTTGGTGAACGAGTTAACCAGCCGCGTAGGGGTTATCTAACACCTGCTTCGTGGTCTTTCATTGAAGATCCGCAGTACACGGTTCGATCAATCGCGGGCGCTAGGCACATCTGGCACTAGGCGCTAAGCGTGCAGCTCGGGCTGGACGCGCGTATCGAAAACACAATCTTGCGGAGCTTCGCTCAGACCGGGGACGTAGTGACGGCGACGTTCGATCCATGAGTGAGATCGTCTTACACGCGCCGCTGTCCCGCAAACCGAAGGCAGCGTGGCAATTATAAGCAGACAATGAAGCATTTAGGGGAAAGAAAAAGTCGGAGCAATAAGCCTAGCTCGAGTCCGCGAAAGCCTTCGCCTCGCGCGACCCGAACGGCTGTCTCGGCCGATGCTTCCCCTCCCAATGCGGCGCGGGCGCCTCGAGTCCAAACGCTGATAATTGACGAGGCCTCCATCGATCAACGGGTCGATAACTTCCTGATGCGCCAGCTAAAAGGGGTTCCGCGCAGCCATATCTATCAAATTCTGCGCAGCGGCGAAGTCCGGGTAAACAGCGGACGTGTCGATGCAACCTATCGTTTGAAAGAGGGCGATAAGGTGCGCGTCCCACCCGTGCGCGTCGCGGCCAAGGCCCCGACGCCCCAGGCGGCGGCGCAACATCCGAAGCCCGAGTTCGGCATTGTCTTTGAAGACGAAGCTTTACTGGTCATCGACAAACCGTCCGGTGTAGCCGTGCATGGTGGGAGCGGGGTGAGCTTCGGCGTAATCGAACAATTGCGTCATGCGCGTCCCGAATTGCGTTATCTGGAATTGGTCCACCGGCTGGACCGCGAAACTTCCGGCCTGTTGATGATTGCCAAAAAAAGATCGGCCCTGACCCGATTGCATGCAGCCATGCGAGCCGGCGCGATTCGCAAAGCGTATTACGCCCTGGTTCGCGGCGAGTGGCGCGAGAAACGCAAGGAAATCGATTTTTCGCTGCGCAAGTATTTGACCGCGGAAGGAGAGCGGCTGGTCAGCGTAGATCGCAAAGACGGCGTTCACGCGCGGACCATCGTCGAATTAGCCGAAGTCTGTGGACCCTTTAGTCTCGTGAAAGCGACGCTGGACACGGGGCGGACACATCAGATTCGGGTCCACTTAACTCACCTCGGATATCCGCTGCTCGGCGACGACAAATATGGAGATTTCGAACTGAATCGTCAGCTTGCCAAGCAGGGTCTGAAACGAATGTTTTTACACGCGGCCGAACTGGATCTTGAGCATCCATTGACGGGTGAACGACTCGCTTTGCGGGCGGTGCTTCCCCAAGAATTAAGTACATTTTTAGATAAAGTTAAAAGTTAAGTAAATGCCACAAGAATTTGATTTAATAGTATTTGATTGGGATGGAACGCTTATCAACTCGGCCGTTGCCATCGCCGAATGCATTCAGAACGCATGCCGTGATGCCGAAGTGCCGGTACCCGATTTTGAAAGCGCCAGCCACGTTATAGGAATGGGGCTTTATCAGGCTTTGGAATATGTGGCGCCCGGCCTCAGCGCCGAAGGCTACCAGCGCATCGTGAATCATTATGGACGCCACTTTTTGTTGAAGGATCCGCATTTGCCTTTGTTCGACGGGACAGAAGTCATGCTCGACGAGTTGGCTGCCCGCGGCCACACCTTGGCCATTGCGACCGGCAAGGGTACTGCGGGTTTGGCCCGTGCTTTGGCTAACAACGGGTTGAGCTCGAAGTTCGCATCCACACGCTGTGCGGATCAATGTACGCCCAAGCCCGCACCGGATATGCTGTTGGAATTGATGGCCGAGCTGGATGTGAGGCCGGAGCGTACGCTGATGATCGGCGACACGACGCACGATCTAGGGATGGCGGCAAATGCGGGCGTCCAAGCGGTGGGTGTGAGTCATGGGGCGCATCCGGTGGAGCAGTTGCAGTCTCTGCCTTCCCTGGCGTTGTTGCACTCGACTGCGGAATTGCATCGATGGTTGTTGCGCAACGCATGAAAACTTTATGCGAGAGCGCGGCGCTCCAAGAGAAAGGCGAAGGTCTGCGTTTCGAAGTCGAGCAGGCCGGCCAGCGACTTGCTGCTTTCGCAATTCGTTACGAGGGCAATGTGTATGCGTATCTCAACCGGTGTGCGCATATCGGCGTCGAATTGGATTGGCAGCCGGGAAAGTTTTTCGATATCGATGGTGCG
>DATEEW010000084.1:0-10409 GCA_035280965.1 Burkholderiales bacterium | reverse complement strand
GTGAATTTTAATGAAGAAGGAGCGATGATCCCGCTCGAAACGCAATGTGCGTCGTCCTTCTACATGTCGATACAACTCGCCTTGCATGCGCCACAAGCCCTCGAAACCGCCGGTTTCATGCCAAACGCTTTCGAAACGGGGGTCGATGTCGAGGGCCTTCATTGTTGGCGGCGCTCCGCTTCGGCTTCGATCAAATCGACAACTTCCTTCACCCGGTCGGTGGTGTCAATGCTTCGAATATAGGCTATACCGCTACGCCCCCAATCGGCACGCCGGTCCGATTGCAGCATATCCAGCAGTGCTGCGTTTAATGCAGATTGTTGAAAAGGAGTATGTACGAGTACCCCGGCTTTGCCTGCTTCCACGTGCGGCGCATAGCCGCAAACATCGGTGACGAGCACCGGCAGACCGGACGCCATCGCTTCTAGCAGCACGCTGCCGGTATTCTCATGGTAGGCGGGATGAATCAGCACATCCGCGGCACGCAGCAATCGCGGAATATCGTCCCTGCCTCCCAAAAACGAGACTCGATCGACGATTCCCAGAATAAGCGCCTGCTTCCGATAGGCGCGTGGATTGTCCTGACCGACGATCAGTAACCGAGATCTTGCCCTTAAAACCGGGGGAAGCGCAGCCATGGCCTCCAGTGCACGATCGAGTCCCTTGGTCTTGAAGCCGGAGCCAACCATCAGCACGATGCGTTCCGATGATTCCAACTGCAATTGCTCGCGCGCCTCGATGCGCATGCTTTCATCGAAACTTTCGATTTTGCGATCTGGTGCGACATCCGGCGGCAAGACATGAAAGCGTTCAACGGGCGTTCCGTATTGACGCATGTAGGGTTCCCGCTGCGAGGCTGCGAGAAGCAGGATTTTGGTATGGGCGCGCGGATCGAAAACCGCTTGCTCGAAGGAAACAAAATGACGGTAACGCGGCATCAACCGATAGAAGGCACTGCGATGTGTCGTCCGATCCTTGAAACACACATCTGCCGCGTAATACAGGTCCAACCCCGGAATTTTGTTGAAACCAGTGACCGCGTCGTAGCGCTCGGCTTGCAATAGCGGGCGCACATCGGCATAGAAGTTCGCACTTCGATAATGATTGAAGAGCCCTCGTGTAGGGACGATGACGACTTTTAGCTTGTCTGGGATGGCTCCCTCCCATTCACCGACATAGGCGGTAACCCGATGCGCACGACGTGCAGCTTCCTCGGCGATACGCAGAAAATCTCTCTGTAGCCCGCCATAGGGGAAATACTTGTAAAGACAGAACGCGAAATTCATTGTGTCCGACTGCGATCGACGACCGCGCGTAGAGTAGGGGGGCAATAGGAATTAGGCAAGTTTTGCCGCCACTTGTATAGAATCCAATTCCCTCGATGTGGAGAGACGGTTGGATGGATCGGATCAAAGCGACTTTGGCAACCCGGGGCGAAGCACTTTCTCGCATTGATATACGTTGGTACGCCGCACTATGCAGCCTGCTGCTCTCGTCGTGGCTCATTTACACCGACGGCGTCGTCAACAACGACGGAATCATATATCTCCATAGTGCGCAGGCATTTATCGACGAGGGATGGTCGGCCGCAGTGGCCATCTATCCATGGCCGTTTTATTCGGGGTTGATCGCCTTATTGCATCGCGCACTCGGTATTTCCATTGAAAACGTCGCCTATCTGATCAATACGGCGCTATTCGTCCTGGTGGTCACTTGGTTTGTCAGTCTTGTAAAGGAAGCAAGCGCGTCGGGTAAAACCGCCCTGTATGCCGCACTTCTTATCCTGATATTGCCTGTTCTGAACGACTATCGCGCGTACACGATTCGGGACGTGGGCTATTGGGCCTTTTATCTGGGCGGACTGCTTTATTTTCTGCGCTATTTGCGCACGCCGCTTCCGCGTTTCGCGTTCGCTTGGGGCGCATGCATGCTATTGGCCACCTTGTTCAGAATAGAAGGGCTGGCTTTTCTCGTCCTGATACCCCTCATTTTGCTGGTGCTGCGACCACAAGCGTGGTCAGTACGCCTGCGAAATTTTCTGAACGTGAACGCCGTTTTCTTCGTCGTCGCAATCGCGCTGTTGTTACTTTACGGTTTCAGCGATATCCAGTTTAGCGGGCGTTTGGGCGATCCAATACTTCTAGCCAAAGAGTTGGTCTTCAGTCTGAGGGAGGGCGTTGCAGAGAAAGCCGATGCGCTGGAAATTGCAGTGCTGGGGAAATATACCAAGGATTTCGCAACGTCAGCTGTTGTGATAATTATGCTGACGATTCTATTCTCGTACCTATTGTTCGGTTTCGGGTTTGCGCATCTGCTTTGCACCGCGCAGGGAATTTGGCGCGCGAAGATATTGCCGGAATATCGTGATTCCATCCTCTTGTTGAGCTGGGCCGCAGCAATCCATTTGGCGATTCTCGTCGTCTTCGTCACTGCGCGCTTTTTCATGACCGGACGCTTTGTCGTGCCGCTCGTCTTGACGCTTTTAGTGTTTGCTCCCCTTGGTCTTCAGATTTTCAGAGAACGATGGAAGGCGACAGGCGACCAGCGGCCCCGCCCACGGCGGGCCTGGGCTTACCCTGCTTTGTGTGTACTGTTGATCGTCGCCGCAGTTGACGGCTCATATTCGTTCGGACCTTCAAAAAAGCATTTGAAAGAGGCCGGATTGTGGATCGATCGGAATACGCCCCCCGCATCCAAACTGCTGAGCAATGACGGAGCCGTTGGGTATTACGCGAATCGGGAACTCGTCTTGGACCCGAACAAGGTCGAGACCACCCACGTCGAGCGTATTGCCAGTCCTGAGAGCAATGTTCGTGCGGACTATTTAGCGCTCAATGTGAAAAGACGCGACTCATCCGGTGGCGACGCGTTTAAAAAACAATTCGGCGACCCCTTAAAGCGCTTTCGAAACAATCGCGGGGACCAAGTATTGATTTACGCGGTGACCAACGAAAAACGTGATTAGCGCGGTATTGACGAAGTGCTTTCGACGTTGAGGCCAACGTTGACTGATTCATTCAGGCATCTATCGAATCTGGCGCGTATTCGCGGTTGGCTGTCCCAATTTCGCATGAAGCGTTTGATATCTCTGGCGTGAGCAGATGCGAAGCGCGCCGGGTTGTCGAATTCCCGCATTGCGTCGAGATCGATGACCCAAGGGGTATTCTGCGCGATAAGAAAATTAGTGGCTTTGGTGTCGCCATGGCTGATGAGCAGCTTGCCGAAGGATTTCAGCAGATCGCACAGCCTGTCGACAACTAAATCCTTTTCTTCGGACGAACGATTTTCGTCCATTAAATACCTCGCACAACTCTCGGCCTCCATATATTCGCAAATGAAGTACGACTCCCTTCTGATCGGGCCCCATCGTTTTTCGACGAGGGCGATCGGGCGCGGCGTGGCAATCCCATAAAATCTTAAGCGATGCGCGTTACGCCACGAGATCGACGCGCGTGTTTCGCGTAATGCGCGATTGCAGGCGTGCCAGAAGTTTTTAAGGTTGTAACGCTTTATCAAAATCCGGCGATCACCCAGTTCGACAATGCCTACGGTGCTGGTGCGCCCTTTTTTAAGAAGGTGCGACTGGTTAAGCGCGACATCCGGATCTTCCAGTATTGTGCGCAGCCCCGGAGAGTCGTCGTGGCGATCCCAGACAGCGTATCGACGATTGTCCCGGTACGACTCGATCGCGCTACAAGTTCTGAATATTTTCTTCAGCCAGTCACGTTTGCGCGCGTTACGTCGGCGGTCAATAGCATTGCCGAGTTGGTCGGCAGTAATGCGCGAGTCCGCATTGGCTGCAAGTGCCTCGCAACCGATCTCGATTGCGAGCGGGTCATGGGCAGGTGTGAGTTGCGCGAAAAGCAGCGCCAAATTGTCCAGTACCGTATGAATTGAGAGTGGCGCGGTTTCTACTTTTATCGAGGCCCCGTCGATCGTGTATACGGTTTCACCCATAAACAGGAAGTTGTCGAGATGCAAATCTTCCTGAATCAAACCGGCGGCATGATGTGCGGTGATCGACGAGACGAGCGAGCGGATAATTTCACGCCGTTGCACACCGTTAGGCGCGGCGTCCCAAAGTTCTTGCGCACTGTTAGTGGGGTGGAGATATTCCAATAAAAGAACCGTGAATGCTTCGTTCTCTCCGAAACGCACCAACGCGGCCGTGGGAATGCGTCGGTCAAGCATTGCGCGTACACCGCGGAGTTCCCGTTCCGCGTGGATTTTGTGACGCTGCGGATCGAAGTAAATTTTGGCTACGACTTGTTGCCCATTCCACGACCCCAAACAAACAATACGTTTACCGGGCAGATGGCGAAGAATTCGACTGCCGATGAGTAGGCTCTCTTCGAACCTAAGTTCAAAGGGGGCGCGCGGGTTTAGGAAATCCAATGAAGGCCGCGTAGAGAGCGAATTATTCATCGATAAAATGAGGCTTCGCCTTCCGGGCGTGTCTTGAAGCGACGGTGCAACCAATAGTACTGGGCCGGCGCTTCGCGCACGCATGTTTCGATGAAAGCATTCATCCGGCGGGTGTCCGCATCGACATCGTCTGAAGGATAGTTCTCCCACGCCGGATAGAAGCGCGCGACATAACCTTTCGGCGTTTGGTAGGTGACGCAAGGGATAACTATCGCGCCCGCCATCTGCGCAATACGCGGCAACGCAGTCACGGTTGAGGCCAAATGCCCGAAAAAGGGGGCGAAGACCGCATTGCGTCGACCGAAATCCTGATCGGGCAAATAATATAGCGGCAGGTTGTCGCGCAATGCGGTAATGATCGGGCGCGGTCCGTCCTTGCGCGAAATCAAACGAGTGCGGCCGAAGCGATTGCGCGCACGCTTGATGAAGCTATCCATGAATTGATTGCGTTGAGGTCCATAAACCGATGCGACCTCGACTTCGAGGGTGAGGCGCAAGCCGCCCATGTCGAGCCCGACGAAATGGGGCGCTAAAACAATGATGGGCCGACCTATATGCGCTTGCAGATGCTCGAGGTCTTCCAAACGAACGAGCCGCCGCACGGCAGCCTCGGATGACCACCACAGAATGCCGCGCTCGATGAGACTTCGACCGGTCGCCATGAAGTGCTCGCGCAGCAGACGGCGTCTTTGTTTTTCGCTCACCTCGGGAAAACAAAGTCTGAGGTTAATGCGCGCGATGCGGCGCCGGTGGGGCGAAACCAGATAAAAAAATAGACCGATCATCTTGCCGATGCCCCGCACCAGGGGCCAGGGCAGACGGCTCAACAGCCACAGCAGAAAAAGTCCGAATCGCATCGTGTACCGGCGTGGGGCAGGCCGGCGATTATATGCGCTTCGACGCCAGGGTAGGTGAGTAGGGTCAGCGCAGGGCGCGCCATTCCCGTTCGAGCCGCATCACGTAGCGCTGGACCAAGGCGGCCGTTTGTGGAGACAGGCTGAGAAAGCGTAGGCCGCAGCGGAATTTCTTTTTGCCGGGGGTGCTCTCATCCATTTCCACGTGCCGTACTTCTACGGTGGCGCGGACTTGTCCGATCTCGGGAAGGTCGAAACTGCAATTGTCGAGTACGAGACCGGAGGAAACCTGCAAGGCGGATGCGTCACCCTCGACGCGTAGTCCGCCGCAACTGATATCGACAACGCGCAAGATCGCTGGCGTTCCGGTGCCATCTTGTATAGGCACATGGAAGGCGATCGGCCGCAATGCCGGGGTAGGCACGCGGAAATTTTCGCGGCGTTGCGATCGAAGAATAAATTCGGGCAAAGGTCCGCGTGCCGCCGGTCCGTCATCCAGTTGAATCGACTCCATACGCGGCAAGCTGAATTCCAGCGTGACGTTCTGCAGCGTAGAAATGGCGAGTACCTCTTCTGCTGCGAATAGTTTTGCGTTAGTGGCGGTGTCCGCGCCGAGGTCGAATACTACTGTTCGATTGGTGCTGTCCACGCTCAACACGCGGCTGACGATGAAGTCGTTGCCGCCGAAATAAAGCGTGATCGCGTTGCGCTCGTCTGCGAGACCAGCGAGTAGCGACCCGATTTCAGCACGCGAGGAGATGCGGGATTGGACGTAATCCTCGGAAGCGAGCTTGTGAGCGATAGGGGATGTATTCACAACGTGTTTGTGTTCTAGGCTGATCAATCCTGTCATCCGCAGTTCAGCGGGCCGGAATTTTGTGTCCGAAGTCGCCTTATAGGGAGTCGCGTTCGAGGTTGGTATCGCTCATCTAACTACATCGAAAGCTAGCAGGAGGCGTCGCTGATGCGACGGTCTGCGGCCGTAGCGTCAAGAAATTGTTCCAGTTGTGTCAACCAGGGCTGAGTCAGCTTGCGGATTTCGGCATCGTGAGCCAAGATTTTTCGAATCAAATCGAAGCGACGTCGATCGGCGGAGGTCGACAGGATACTCGGCGGTTGCGCGGCTTTGAGTCGCGCAATGCAACGAGCGCATTCTTTTTCCGCTTCCACCAGTGCATCCCAGTCGGATCGTCGCGCAGCCGCCAGCATGGCCTCGCTCGCATCGACGATCGATTCGTAATGGCTTAACACATGAACCTCGTGTTCCGTCGGATTAAGCAGTTCCGCTGGCTTTCTTCGTGGCCAAATCACTGCAACGTACGCGCATCGGCCTGCAAGCCAACGCCAAGTGAAGAAGTCGCCATATCTAAGCCCTATCCAGGGGTGAAACGAACGCTAAGCAGTATCTCTTAACAGGGCGCCGCTAATCGGGGGAATTGCATGCGCAATCGCCAGCACTTCCTCGGATGGGAATTGGTGGATCTGCGTCGCTGGCGTTATGCGCAGCTTGCTCTACCGAGAATTTTGCGGGGTGAAACGTTCGGAAATCGCCCGACCTGGCGCCATGTCTGGGGCGAGACATTGGCGCAGCGTTTTTGATGTGTACGTGATTTGCCCTCAACCGCTTGCGCGAATATGTTGATTGTTCACAATTGTTAGCAGCCATTGTGGAACGCCGCAGAGGCGGATAAGTGAGAAATAGCACCGAATGCGAGCGTCACAAGTTGCGCATATCCCGGAGTCCTGGCTACGTTGTCCCCAACTCAACGCATTGAGTCATTTCGGATTAACGATGTTTTCGCGCTGCTTTGAATATGCCATTGTCAAAGCGGAATTATTTCCGTCAGGTTTTTTCCTACGTCGCTCACAGACGTCGGTCGCACTTTAGGTCTGGCAACAACCCTGATTCAAGTTTCGCGACCTAGCGTCGACTATGCGCTCCATGCAACACATCAGCGGTAAGGCAGACATGGCCACCGCGATGTCCGGAAGAACAACTGTGGAGAAGCAATGAACGCCGATCAACTTCTGAATGAAATTCGCGAAGCCAATCTGTCCTATCTGTTGCTCGCTCAGCGTTTGATTCGCGAAGACCGCGCCGAAGCGATGTTCCGCCTGGGCATCAGCGAGGAAATCGCCAATGTCGTAGCCGGACTGTCGATGGCTCAAGTTCTAAAAATCGCAGCGTCCAATATGCTCATGTGCAGCTTCCGTTTCAGCGAAGCCATGGTGTGGAACCTCCTCACTAGCCACAGCAAAGATGCCGATATCTCTCGCATGCACGCTTCGCTGTTGATGGCCAATGCCCCGGTAGCAGTCGCAGCCTGAATTCACACCGGCGGTATCACCAAGAATCGAAAGTCTGAGGGAAAGCACCATGGCCAAATCAGTTATCGGCGAAGCGCGCGACATTCAATTGGCGACGGAACTCATTCGCCTCGGTGCGCGTGTCCAGGTCCTGGAATCTGAAACCAAACTGTCTCGCGAAAAACTGTTACGCCTGTACAAGGAAATCCAGGGCAAATCGCCGCCTAAAGGCATGCTTCCCTTTTCGACCGACTGGTTCATGACTTGGCAGCCCAATATTCATTCGTCGCTGTTCATCAGCATTTACCGCTACATCGACAAATCCGTCGAGCTCGAACAAATCGAGGCGGTCGTAAAGGCATATCGGCTGTATCGCGAACACGTGAAGGTGCACTGCATGGAAGAGGTGCTTTCAGTCACGCGGGCCTGGCGTTTGGTGAAGTTTTTCGACGCCGGCATGTTGGTCACCACGTGTTGCAGCGAATGTAGCGGTCATTTCGTGACGCATTCCTTCGAACTGACCGAAGACTACGTATGCGGTCTGTGCAATGTGCCTTCACGGGCGGGCAAGACCAAGAAGCGGGCAGAAGCGGAGCGAGAGGCCGCGTAGTTTTGAGCGGCTGCCTGCCCCCCTATTGATTTCGAATGCACGCCGTATCGGCGCGCGCTTTGATGAACCTCGCAGCCGCGTGGATGACTGGGAACTTCCCCACCTCCTGCCAAGCAGCACTGCGTATTTAGGGACGGAAGGCAAATGTATACCGCTGCTGGAGTACTGGATAAAGAAAACACCATTCGACGTTTTGCGCCGATGGTGAAGCGTATCGCGCATCATTTGGCGGCCCGCCTACCCGCGAGCGTGCAACTCGACGATCTATTGCAGGCGGGGTTGATCGGATTGATGGACGCCGCTGGGCGCTTCGAAGAATCGCACGGCGTGCAATTCGAGACCTTCGCTACACAACGCGTGCGGGGGGCTATGCTCGACGAACTGCGTGCGAGCGACTGGTTGCCCCGCGGCGTGCGCAAGGCGCAGCGACAGATTGAAACTGCTTTATCGCGACTCGAACAACGCCTGGGGCGCGCCGCAAGCGAATCGGAAGTCGCCGGCGAAATGGGCGTGAGCCTGCGTGAATATCAGCAAATGTTGGACGATTCGCATGGCGGCCAGCTGATCTACTACGACGACAGCGATCGCGAACTCGATGACGATTTACTGGAACGCAATTGTCCAGATGAAGGCCACCAACCGCCAGAAGCCTTTCACGATGCACGTTTCCGCAAGGCCTTAATCGCCGCGATCGACAATCTGCCCGAACGCGAAAAACTATTGATGGGCATGTACTACGAACAGGAACTGAACTTTCGGGAAATCGCGGCCGTTCTAGGTGTAACAGAGTCGCGCGTGTGCCAACTGCATAGCCAAGCTGTTTCGCGTTTGCGCGGCAAACTAAAAGAGTGGTGAGTAGGGCAGATGTAGACCGTCTCGTCGGCTTGAGCTTGCGCGGTGGCGTGCAGGTCTGGAAATCCGCTGACGGCTATGCGCACACCATTCGGCATTCGGGCCTCGTCGGCGCGTTCATGGCGGCGGTATTACAGCAGCATAAGCTGCGTGTCTGACCGAGGCCTGGTGCGCGAACGCAAACTTATCGCCGACGGGCACCATGCCGACTCGGTGCCCACTGCGATACCCTGTGCACCACTCCAATTGGGAATTGTCCGTCGCGCGCGCCAGCGCCGTCGCGAAACTCTTCGTCGCCAATGGACTCGAGGCCTCGCGCATCGGTGTTATGTCGATAATCGCCCTGTCGACAGCGACGCGACCCCAGAAGGGCGCGCGCGTAATCGACGCGTTATCTTATTCTTGCTCGCGGATATTGAAGCGTTGCCCAGGCTGTCACTCGCCGAACAGGTCTTGGGCCGTAAGGAATTGCTACGGGCCGACTCGACGATCTGGCGGTCTTGGCGAGAATTGGCCGTCGCGGTCTGTAAACACAAAAATTGACATGTGTCCTTGGCAACGGACGTAATCGAAGAAGTGCGGGCTGCCTATCCACCATGCGACATATTGATCTAACCCTTGTGATTGGTACAAGGTGAGGCTGCGTTCTTGCGCCAGGTTTTGGCGGGTAACACTCTGAAATTTCAGCGGCTGTGTCGCCACGGTTGAAATGTCGTTGCGGAACTTGCCCCGACGACTATGAATTCAGGGCGTACTGCAAAAGCAACGGGTAGAGTCTGCTGCCGCGAGGACGCAGGACTTTCAGCCATAGTTGACCGTGCCAAAAGTCGCTAGGATGGGCACCCGCATATTTGGGTAGCCCTATAATAGAAGCGGCCGGGAGGGAAATGTTCGAACCGGCTCAAGGAGTTTTGAAGATGGATGAAGTCGACATTCTGCTCGTTGAAGACAACCCGGACGATGCGGAATTGACGCTCAGGGCCTTGCGAAAAAGCAATGCGACCGACAAGTTGCTCCATTTGGACGATGGCGCCAAAGCCATCGACTATTTGTTCAATCCCGCTTGCGCCAAGCTGCCCCGCTTTATTCTGTTGGATCTCAAATTGCCGAAGATCGATGGACTGGAAGTGTTGCGACGAGTGAAAGGCGATCAACGGACGCGCGGCGTGCCGGTGGTAGTGCTCACTTCGTCCAAGGAAGAGCGGGACGTCATGGCCAGCTATGGTTTGGGCGTCAATAGCTACGTCGTGAAGCCCGTCAGTTTCGACCATTACATGCGAATCGTGGCGGACGTCGGGCGGTATTGGAACGAGCTGAATCAACTGCCACAGGTCATTTCGTAGTCTTCCTGTACGGCTTGT
>DATEEW010000083.1:0-2889 GCA_035280965.1 Burkholderiales bacterium | reverse complement strand
TTTCGTGGCTTTGCGAATCAGCATCGCGACGTCCTTCAACGCGTCGTATGACGGTTTCGGCGTACCGTCCTTTTCCAGTAGACCGAAAGTGCCGACGAAGCCGCGATCGTAATCTTGCAGCGTGTACCACCACACGCCTTTGACCTGCGGCACGCTGCGTACGCTGAGCAATACGCGCGCGATATAGTCTCGCGCGACCTCTCGCGAGATGCCCTTGTCACCTCTTAATTCATTCGGCCAGCCGATTTCGGTAATGTAGATCGGCATGTTCGCGCCACCGGGCTTGTCCTTGAGCCGTTCGACAAGTCGCGTGAGCCAGCCGTGCAAACGTTCGGGCGTGCCGGATTTGCCGGCGTGAAACACATAAGGGTGAACGGAAAGACCATCCATATATTTACCGGCGTCGGCATCGAACAAATCTTCGATCCACCCTGTGCTGCCCGCGCCTTCTACCGCACCGCCAAGTACGACGATGTTCGGGTCTATTTTCTTCAGCGCGGGATATACCGCTTTCAACAATTCGGCATAGCGCGCAGCGCGTCGACCTTCGAGATTCTGCTTATTTCCCAGTCCTTGGTTCCACTCGTTCCACAATTCCCAATAGCGAACTTTGCCTTTGTAGTGACGCGCGAGAAACTCCGCGTAGCGGACAAAGGCGGCCTTCGCGTCGTCACTGAGCGGAAAACCGCCACCGTGCACCTTGTTGCCGTAACATAAAATCAGTAGCGGTTCGATGCCGCGTGCGTTGGCTAACTCGACTGCCTTGTCGACTTTGGCGACCTCCGCGGAAAGTTTTAATTGGCCGGCTTCCTTCTCGACGCGGCTCCATTGAATTTCATCGCGGAAAGAATTGAAGCCGGCGCCTTCGATGGCGGGCATCGACGCCGTCGGATTGCCCATGTCGAGTCCGTAATGGGCGGACACGCCGAGCATGAACTCATCCGCGCTGGCGCTGGTGCCAATTAAAAGTCCGAGTGCAAGATAGCCTAAGCGAAAAAAGTCGGTCATGCGCGTTGGAGCCTCGTAGGTGCGGGAGCATTTTCCGGTGGCGCTGCGACGGCTGCGGCGGCTGCGCGTTTGGCCGCGACGGCGTTGTAGGCCATGCCGAGGAAGAGCCAAGTCGAGAGATAGGAAAACTCCGGCACCGCGACCATCATCGTGACATAGGCTACAACGCAGGCTGCGCGCAATCCGCGTTCTCGGTCCGAGTTGCCAAGAGAGAAAACTGGAATGAAAAAGATCGCGGTGACCAGCAACCAGCCGAGCACACCTAAATTCAACAGCAGAGCGCTAAACATATTGCTGCCACGCGCATAGCCGAAACCCAGACCGAAGATCTGGGTTAATAGTGGCGCCTGCTGGAAATAACTCATATTCATTTCGAATTGCTTCATGCGCATGCGTCCGGACATGCCGGCGCCTTGGAATTTTTCCAGAATTACTTTTTCGTAAATCTCGATGACGTAGTTGTTGCCACCCATCCCCAATACGATGATGCAAAGCAAGACGACCAGACAGACGATGGCGGGGCGGTCGGTGGGTCCATAAAAAACTACACGCATTGCGAGATAGCACGCCATTCCCATCGCGGCGGTGGTCGAAAAGGTCAACAACAAAGTGATAAAGAGCAGGCCGGCGGTGCGCTTTCGGCCGGTATGCCAGGCATAAATGCAAAAGGGCAATACCGTGAACGCATACATGGACGGCTCGCCGGTAAGACTTTTCAATCGTTGCAGGAGCAGAGGGCCGATGCCAATGGTTTGGAATAGAGAACCTTTAGCCGAGGCGAAGCTGCGATTGCTCAGGAAGTCGCCATTCATTCCCGTCGCGGTAAAAAAACCGATTTCATACAGGCCGTACATCGCCAGCAAAATGACGCCGACAAACAAGAACCGATCCCACCGGGGTCGATAAAAATAGCGCACAAAAATGAAGGTGACGGCGACAGGAAGAAGGTAGATCGATTGCGTGATCATCGTGCGGCGGAACATGATGTTGCGATCGTCCCGATCCATTAATTGGATCATGCCCAAATGCCAAATCCCGGATGCTTTTATTGCCACTTGCGCAAGCACGTTCAGAAGAACGAATATAAGTGCGAGCACCAATAAGCGTCGATAGAGCAGCGCGCAGCCTTTTAAACCCAGCACCAGCGCAGCGACGGGTGGCGCGAGCAACGCGAGTCCCATGAGATATGCCGGCGTAGTGCCTTGGATCGGCAACAACACGATCGTCGAGATTGGTAAGACGACCGCCCACACCGCGAAATAGCGGTCCGCGATTCTCAACGGCGCGTTGTCGTTCGCTGAGGAGAGCGTGGTCGTCATCAAGCCACTTCCCTGTGCAATGGCGGCGATTCGCATCGCTTCAAATTGTCGAGCAACAATTGCGCGCGTCCGGCCCATGCATAGGCGGCCGAATGCTGGCGCGCGATTTTGGCCAGTTCGACTCGTGTGGCTTCGGCCTCGATGAGTTCGCGAGCATGTTCGATAAACGATTCGCTATTTTCCGCTAGACGAACAAAGGGCAATGCGCGTCGTTTTAGTTCGCGCGTCGCGCTGGCAATGACAGGAAGCCCTGCGGCGCCGTACTCGAACAACTTCATCGGGCTGCGACCTTCGTTGGCGGGATGGCGCGTCAACGGCAGTAAACCGATTTGTGCATGCTGCAAATATCCCGGCAGGGAGCGATAAGGTCGTGGTCCGAGCAAATGCACATTCGGCAATGAGCCCAGGACCCCGCTGGCGTTCGGTGTTGCCGGTCCAATCAGCACAATTTGCAGTGGCAATTGAGCAAGGGCATGCATTTGTTCGAAATCGAAACGATCATCCAGTGCCCCTGCATACACGGCGCGCGGTCCCGGGAGGTCAGCATATTCGGGTGGTGGCG
>DATEEW010000082.1:0-3845 GCA_035280965.1 Burkholderiales bacterium | reverse complement strand
AGACCAATAGGGTCAACCAAAGCGCACGTTGCGACCAATGTGCGGCGATCCACCAAGTGTCGGGTTGATTAAGCCACAGCAAAACTCCGGCCATCGCTGCCAATGCGATCAACAATTTCAGGACGAAGCGACCCCAGCCGGGTTGCGGATGATAAATGCCGCGTTTGCGCAGACGCGTGAACAACAATCCGGCGTTCAGGCAGGCGCCCAGACCCAGCGCTAATGCGAGGCCCGTGTGCGCCAGGAATTGAATGAACGCGACGTTCATCAACTGCGTAACTATAAGTGTGACGACAGCAATTTTGACCGGGGTTCGAATATCCTGCCGCGCATAAAAGCCGGGGGCCAGAATTTTCACCAGAATCAGGCCGAGGAGGCCGATGCTATAGGCGATTAGTGCGCGACGTGTCATGTCCAGATCGTGTGCGCCGAATTGACCGTATTGAAACAAAGAAGCCACCAACGGTAACGAGAGCAATGCCAGGGCAACAGCGGCCGGAAGCGTAAGCATGAAAGTGAGGCGCAATCCCCAGTCGAGCAACGCGGAGTATTCGGTTTCGTTCTTTTCGCTGTGGTACTTCGCCAGACTGGGCAGAAGAATGGTCCCGAGGGCCACGCCGAGCAGACCGGTCGGAAATTCCATCAAGCGATCTGCGAAATACAGCCAGGTCACGCTCCCGGTGGGCAAAAAGGACGCGAATATCGTGTTGAGCAAGAGGCTTATCTGCCCGACGGACACCCCCAGCAGCGCCGGCCCCATAAGATAGAGAATCCGGCGAGTGCCCGGATCGGACCAATCGAAGCGCGGACGAGGAAGCATGCCGATGCGGATCAACGCGGGAATCTGGAGAGCGAGTTGGAGCAACCCTCCGACAAACACCGCCCATGCGAGGACTTTGATCGGCGGGTCGAAATAAGGTGCAAAAAACAACGCACCTACGATGAACGACACGTTTAACAGGGTAGGCGTAATAGCCGGCACCGCGAAGCGGCTCCAAGTATTGAGAATGCCGCCCGCAAGTGCGACCAGTGAAATGAACAAAATGTAGGGGAAAGTGATGCGCAACATTTCGACCGTGAGATCGAATTTTTCCGGCTCGTCGACGAAGCCCGGTGCGCCGATATAAACAATGACCGCCGAGCCGGCGATGCCGACAATCGTGGCGGCGATCAATACCAACGCCAAGGTCGTCGCGACGTGGTCGATAAGCAGTTTGGTTTCTTGTTCGCCGCGCCGGTTTTTATATTCAGCCAACACCGGTACAAAGGCCTGCGAAAAGGCGCCTTCGGCGAATAAGCGGCGGAGCAGATTGGGAATCCGAAACGCGACCAGAAAAGCATCGGTCGTGGAATTTGCGCCGAAGGAGCCGGCAACAATGGCGTCGCGCGCTAAACCGAGAATTCGCGAAACCAGGGTGAGGCCGCTCACGGTCGCCAAGGCCTTGAGCAGGTTCATCGAGCCTTCTCTTGTTCTTATGGAGTCGGTGGAGGGCGAATTATATGCTGTGGACCGCGCAGCCGTTTCGCTGATGAATACAAGGCCCTTAAGCTTGCGTGGAAACGTCCCGACCGCTACAATCTCGCGTTTTGCCGAACCCTGGTTCCACCCATTCATGGCCAATACCGTCCAAGCGCGCAAACGCGCCCGTCAGTCCGAAAAACAACGCCAGCACAACGCTGCCTTGCGCTCGGAACTGCGAACCGCCCTCAAAAAAACCCAGAAAGCGATTGCTACGGGTGACAAGGCGGCTGCACAACAGATCTACCAATCCGCCACCAGCGTGGTGGATCGGATCGCGGATAAGAAAATCATCCATAAAAACAAGGCGGCACGTCACAAGAGTCGCCTTGCTGCGCAAATCAAGGCGATGGCTGCGGCCTAAGGCCCCTGCCGGCGTCGGCACCCCCGCCTTACGCGCCGACGTTCGCTACTTTCCCAGACGGCCCACTTCGGGCCGTTTTTCTTTTAAGGGTGTGGTTTCCGTCGGCAACTCCCGACGTCCGGAGGTGGAAAAAAGCCATTGAAATAACCGCTTGGCTTTGTCCTGCGCAGGAAGCTGTGATATACCTATACCTAACCACCCTGGGGAGGGGAGTTTTATGGAAAAGTCAGAAACCACCGTTAAGTTCCGATTTCGCATCCGGACCCGTCAAGGTTTGGTGGTGGAAAAATTAGTCATTCAAGCGCGTAGCGAAGCCGAGGCCGAGCGCAAATTGCGTCAGATGTATCCACGCTGCGAAATCGTAGAGTCGTCTTCTTCGACCCGCGGCCCGGCAATTCCGCGCATGCTGGCTTTGCGCGGCGAACCTAGCATCCTTCCAGGTAAGTAATCTCCGCTTGCAGTGTCTGTTCGCATCAGCGTGCAATTGATAATTGATGCAACAGCGCTCGACGTTGCGCCTTCCGGCTTTTATGCTTGCGCCTCGCCGCGCTCAATGCGGTGCCAGGGCTCGTACCCTGTCGAGGAGAACGCATGCTCAAAATATTCGGCCGCGATAAGACCGAACATCCGCTAGCCGACATCAAGGAAGCCCGCCGCATTCTGGCGGAGTTGCCTGCCGATGATCCCCCGTTCTGTTTGGAAGAGGTCGCCCATTGGGTCACTTCGGTTGCGGAAGAACGCGGTTTCAAACCCGAGTATCAAGCGCAACTGCTTGAACTGCTGGATGACAGCGGGCGAGCTTACGCACAACGGATCGGGCGCGAGTATTTGCAGGCGCATCGTCAGCCGAAGCAGCGTGAAATGCGCCTATGGCAAGTTCTGAATGAATTTTGGCGCGCTCTCGCCCTGGCTTATACCGCCGTGGCGGAGAAAGCTGCGGCTGCGGGCGCGAAATCAATGCTACCGGGAATGGCCGCGCGCGCTTTCCGTGCCTTAGGGGCCCAGTTGAAATGGAACTGCACACGATACGGCGTGCCCGATTCGAGCCTTTGGGAGACCGCCACGCGTGTTCACCGGGCGGTAGCGCAGCCGCAAATTGCGCAAATCGTCGTGAGCGTGCCGGGCACACCTGCAGAGACGACGGTAGAGCGGGAACTGGCGCGCCTGCTCATGTTTGCCGTTTGTTCTCCGCATAGCCTTACACCGGTGGACATCGATTTATGCGAACGCCTTGTAGGCCATTTTTCCGCGCGTTTCAAGCTCGCGGGCTCGCCAAGCGCAGAGACCCCTTATTGGATGGATTTAGGCGCGGCGGCTCAGCCGCATCGAGGTCCGTTACCGACGCATACCTTGGGCCCCTTATGTTTCTTCGGCGCCGGGCCAGCTTACGACGCGCTACGTATTTTCAAAGCGGATATGAGTGCCGCCGGCGTCTTGCCTAGCGGCATGGATCTGGGCGGCACTTATGAATTCAGACAAGTAATCGGCGTACTGAATCATCTGGAGGCGCATTGGGCGCCGCGTCTGCCCGAGCGTCGGCATGCGCGGCAGACCGCTAAGTCGCGGTTGACTGTGGCGCGCGGATTCGATGGCGTGCTAGACGTATTGCAGCCTACCGCGTCAATGGCCTTCTCGCACGAAGAGACCGAGAGTTGGGTGGTGCAAAATGTCAGCACGGGCGGCTTCGGCGCCGACATTCCGCAAATCACCGGCGATTGGTTGCGCGTTGGGAGTTTGATCGCGATGCAGACCGAGGGCAGCGTGCAATGGTCGGTGGGAGTGGTGCGTCGCTTGAATCGCGTCGGGGCGTTGCAGGCAAGCGTAGGTATTCAAACGCTCACGCGCGCGGCTTTGCCGGTAAAAATCCGAATCATCAGTACGCAACTTTCAGGTGTGGATCGAGAAGCGGCGGTGCTGCTTCCCGCGCTGCGCTCAAGCGATGAGTTGAAATTGATTCTGCGT
>DATEEW010000081.1:0-4564 GCA_035280965.1 Burkholderiales bacterium | reverse complement strand
ACTACTTGGCGCGTCTCGGCTGGTCACACGGTGACGATGAAGTATTCACGACGAAGCAATTCGTCGAATGGTTCGATCTGCGACATGTCAGTCGCTCACCCGCGCAATTCAATCCGGAAAAGTTGCTCTGGCTGAATCAGCAATATATGAAAACGGCCGACTTGCAGCGTCTCGCCGACCTCGTCGCGCCGCGTTTGAAAGCAGCAGATGTGAAAGTGGAGGGCGGCCCGGATTTAACCGAGGCCATCGCGGTTTTTCGTGATCGGGCTACCACGGTCGTGGAACTCGCCGACCAAGTAAGCCTGCTTTATCGCGAGCCCGATCCTTCCGGCGAATTACTGACGCAACATTTGACCGAGGACATCAAACCGGTCCTCCGCGAGTTGGCTGGGCGATACGAGGGACTCGAAAACTGGGATGTCGCCAGTGTTACGGCGGCCTTTGACGGCGTTCTCAAAGAGCGCGGACTCAAAATGCCCAAACTCGCGATTCCGCTGCGCGTATTGGTGTTCGGAACGCCCCAAACCCCCGCAATCCATGGGCTTATCACCCTGGTGGGACGCCGACATGTGGTCACTGCCTTGAAGCGGCTTCTGTAAAGCTCAGGTTTACAGAGGGAGGGGGCATCGCTATAATCTCGCGCTCGCGGTTGGGGGTATAGCTCAGCTGGGAGAGCGCTTGCATGGCATGCAAGAGGTCAGCGGTTCGATCCCGCTTACCTCCACCAACCAAGCCCGTGTGTAGTACAAAGTCCTTTAGTCCCCATCGTCTAGAGGCCTAGGACATCACCCTTTCACGGTGAGTACGGGGGTTCGAATCCCCCTGGGGACGCCAATAAAACAACCGGCCTGGAGCCGGTTTTTTATTGAGAAGAAACAAAAAAGCCGACATCACTGTCGGCTTTTTCTCTTTCAGTTAGCGCGGCTCAACGCAGCGTCAAAGTGTCGTATTGGGAATCGGCCGTTGGCCGTTCACTGTAACTGAGTCCACCGTTTTCGTGGACTTGCACCTCAATGAGACCGAGCGCCTCGGCTTCAGCCACGGTGTAGAGTGTCTTCCCCACGAAAATTCGGAATTGTTTTTGTAATTGGATCACGTGGTCCGCTTCCAGCGTTTGCATATTATTTGCCCTAAACAAAGTTACGCACACCTTAGCAGGTGAGAAGGTCAAAATCATTATGTATCGCGATCTAAGACTTTAGGCCACACCCCTATGGGACGCCTATGGTCCGGCCAACGAAGCTTTTCCTTTTCCGCCAGTACCATAGCTGCAATGTACGGCTTGGCTGATACACCGTCAAGCTTTAGAATGATTCATGACCGCTCCCGCCCACATTCTCCGCCGTGGTACCACCTACTACTTCAGACGCAAGATCCCCAGTCATTTGCGTGCGCAAGTCGGCAAGGAGGAGATTCGCAAGTCCCTGGGCACGACGGATTTGAATGAAGCGAAGGCGCGCGCATCAGTGGAAGCCGCCAAGCTCGATCAGGAATTCGCCCGTTTACGCATCGAACGCTTTACGCAGCGACAACGGTCGGGTTCAAAACCGCAGGCACTGCAAATTTCCGAGTTGTTTACGCGATGGAAAGGGCAACGCGAGCGGCCGCGCACTACGGTTTACGACTTCGCCAAAGCGGCGCAACGATTTGCCGCACTGTTTCCCGATCTGCAAGTGTCCATGGTCGAGCCACACCATATGGCAACCTTCCGCGATTCAGTGCTTGCGGAAGGGGTTTCGGCTGGCACTGTACGCAAACAGTTTGGCGCGCTCTCGGCGATGTTGGAATTGGCGGTCAACGACGCCTTGTTGCCCGACAATCCAGCTCGCGGCTTACGTTTAGCGGCTCAAGCGGGAAATCCACAGAAACGGGCGCCATTTAGCGGAGCAGAGCTGCGAGCAATTTTTTCTACCCCTATTTATCGCATCGGAGAACGACCGCACGGTGGCGCCGGTCCTGCCGCGTATTGGCTTCCACTGTTGGCGCTGTATACCGGAGCCCGTCTTGGCGAACTCGGCGCTTTGCAAGTCAAAGATCTACGCGAAGAGAGCGGCGTCAAATACTTGCGTCTACTGACGGAGCATGCACGCGCGACGCATTTGATCCGCCGCGTGCCGATTCATGGCGATCTTTTGCGTCTGGGCTTTATGCAGTTTGTGGAAATGCAAAGGCGCTCGGGACAACACGCCTTGTTCGATGAATTGCGCGCCGATAATAAAGGCAAGCTCACCGGAAATTGGTCCAAATGGTTTGCGCGTTACCTACGAACCGTGGCCAGAGTTGAAAATCCCCTTAAAAGCTTCGATTCGTTCAGGCCAAACTTTGTCGCCACCTGCGCGCGAGCCGATATAGCGTCTGATCTCGTTGATGCCCTGGTCGGTCGCGCAATCCATAGTCGAACAGAAATACCTTTGACGCAGTTGTCGACGGCCATCCAAAGCCTGAGTTTCGACATCGGTTCGCAGTAGGACTCCTCCGACAGGCGAATAGGCGTTTCACCGCTACGGTCGGATGAATCAGGCGCCTAATATTCCAATCGCGGGATGTCTTTCGCGCCGGTCCTTCTCCCTCCCTCCCGCCGGCGCGAAAGCATCCCGTTTCTTTTGTCAGGCGCGCACCTTGCAGCATTGCCGCTATGCGATATCTGGCCTTAGCGACCGACTATGACGGGACGATCGCCCACCACGGGCGAGTAGACGAAAAGACCGTAGAGGCACTCAAGCGAGTAGCGACCAGCGGTCGAAAACTCCTGCTTGTGACGGGAAGGCAGTTGCCCGAATTACTCGAAATTTTTCCCGAAATCGACATGTTCGACCTCGTGGTCGCGGAAAACGGTGCTTTGCTTTACACACCCGCCACCAAAGAACAAAAACTGCTGGCAGAAGCGCCTCCGGACACTTTCGTTGAAGCGCTCAATCGTCGCGGCGTGCCGATAGCGGTGGGTGGCGTGATCGTCGCGACCGTACATCCGCACGAAACAGTAGTGCTGGAAACCATTCGCGACCTCGGTCTGGAACTGCAAGTCATCTTCAATAAAGGCAGTGTGATGGTGCTGCCGCCCAATGTAAACAAAGCGTCCGGTCTGATGGCGGCGCTCGATCACCTCTGTCTTTCGCCACATAACGTGGTCGCCGTCGGTGATGCGGAAAACGATCATGCCTTGCTCAATCTTTGCGAGTACTCCGCCGCTGTGGCCAATTCGGTGCCCATGCTCAAAGCCGAGGCCGACCTCACTACCGACTCAGATCATGGCGCCGGAGTCGCCGAATTGATTGAGGCGCTCATCACCAATGAGCTTGCCACGCCCCTGGCTGCATCGACCCGCCGCAAAGTGTTGCTGGGGCGCGATAGCGAGGGCGAAGAGATCCATATGCCGCCCGCTTGCATCAATTTACTGGTGGCAGGCAGTTCCGGTTCCGGTAAATCCACTTTGGCAACCGGCGTCCTCGAAAGACTAGCGGAACAAAACTATCAGTTCTGCATCATCGATCCGGAGGGCGACTACGAAAATTTCGAGGAAGGCATCGTGTTCGGCAGTGGTGAACACGGACCCGGCGTCAACGAGGTGCTAACCGCGCTGGAAAAGCCCGATTCCAATGTGATCGTCAATTTGATCGGCTTGCCGTTGCAGGATCGGCCGGCTTTCTTTCTGACACTTCTGCCGCGCTTGCTTGAGTTGCGCGCGCGCACCGGTAGGCCCCATTGGATTCTGGTCGACGAAACCCATCATCTGATGCCCACCGATTGGGAGTCGGCATCATCGATCCTGACGCAAGACTTGAGCGGCATGATTTACATCACCGTTCATCCGGATTGGATCGCTCCGGCGGTCCTCCAAGGTGTGAACGTAATTGCAACTTTGGGCACGTCCCCTGACGAAGCGTTGATGAATTTCGCGAAGGCCATCGACACCGAAGTGCCCTCCGTGCCGCTTGAAGAATTACAGCCCGGAGAAGCCTTGCTTTGGCTCAAGTACCAAGATCGGCCGCCCTTCAAGCTAAGCATCGAAAAGAGTCGCAGCGATCGACGTCGTCATCGGCGCAAATATGCGGAAGGGGAATTGCCGCCGGATCGCAGTTTTTATTTTCGCGGACCGGAAGACAAACTGAATCTGCGCGCGCAAAACCTCGTGTTGTTCACACAAATCGCCGAAGGGGTGGACGAGGAGACTTGGCTGCACCATTTGCAGTCGGGCGATTACTCCCAATGGCTGCGTAAATGCGTGAAAGACGAAACGCTTGCCGATGAGGTGGCTGTCATCGAACAGGCCGGCTTATCGGCCACAGAGAGCCGTCTCAAAGTCAAAGAAGCGATTGAGGCCCACTATACGGTTCCTGCCGGCGGAGGTTCGCCCGCCATGGCCATTCCGCAGTAGTTCCGCAAACGCTTCACCCAGATCATTGCCTCAGCAGCGCCGTTCCGCGTGGCATCATGCGCAGCCATGTGGGATATTTTTTGCAACGTCATCGACAACTACGGCGATATCGGCATTAGCTGGCGCTTGGCGCGTCAACTCCGTGGCGAACACGCGCTAGCGGTGCGGCTATGGGTCGATGATTTAAGC
>DATEEW010000080.1:0-4862 GCA_035280965.1 Burkholderiales bacterium | reverse complement strand
GATCGATGCGGCGGTGGAAGCCGCGCGGCTGCGCTTTCGCCCCATTGTCATGACCTCATTCGCCTTCATTCTCGGCGTGGTGCCCCTCGCGATCGCCACCGGCGCAGGTTCGTCCGCACGCCGCTCGATGGGCACAGGCGTGTTCGGCGGGATGATTTTCGCCACGGCGATTGCCACGATTTTCGTGCCGCTCTTTTTTGTATGGTTCGCGCGGCGAAACAAACTCGGTGCCTCCGTCCCCGAAAAAGCGGGAGACAACGCATGAACCGCGCACTATTGATTGCATGCGTGCTTGCAATGGGTGCATGCACGTTGGGTCCCGACTACGAACGGCCCGCGCTCGACTTACCCGTGGGATTTGGTGAAAGCGAAGTGGGCAAAGCCGAAACGCTGGCAGCAAACTGGTGGACGCTTTATCGCGATCCGATTCTGGACGAACTCATTGCCAGCGGGTTGGAACGCAACGCGGACATTCGCGCGGCGGTCGCGCGAATCGATGAAGCGGAAGCCTTCCTGCGGGAAACGAACGCGTCGCTCTATCCACAAATCGATTTGGATGCCGCCGCAGAACGATCCAAAGTCAGCACACGGGGCTCAACGCCGACCAGTGGGAACATTCCGAATCCCCGCAATAATTTCCAACTGACCGCCGCAACCTCTTTTGAGCTCGACGTTTGGGGCCGCCTGCGTCGCGCTACCGAATCCGCTCGCGCTCAATTCATGGCGAGCCAATACAGTCACGACACGGTTGCCCTGACGCTCGCATCGGCAATTGCGCAAACCTATTTTGCCGTGCGTTCGCTCGATGCTCAGATTCTGGTTTCGGTGGAAACCTTGGCGGCGACGACCGACTCTCTCGACATCGTTCGCAAGCGCGCAAAGGGCGGTTTGGTTTCGGATCTGGATTTGAATCAAGCAGAGACCGCACAAGCCGCCGCTTCGGCGCAGTACAAAGAACTGCAACGACAACGCGCGGTGGTGCTTCATCAACTCGGCGCGCTCTCGGGAAAACTCGATTTGAAATTGGAGCCGGGTGATATCCGCTCGCTTCCGCTCCCGCCTTTGCCGCCGGCGGGTTTGCCTTCCGCGTTGCTCGAACGCCGTCCCGATGTGCGCCAAGCCGAAGCCCAATTGATTGCCGCCAACGCGGAAATCGGTTTCGCTCGCGCGGCGCAATTTCCGACTTTCTTCCTGACCGGCTCGTTCGGAAATCAAAGCCGCGAATTGAGCGACCTGTTTACTTCGGGCGCCAACATCTGGTCTATCGGCTTGGGTGTGGTGGGACCGATTCTGGATTTCGGCCGCTATGAAGCGCGCACGGAGCAGGCTGAAGCCCGTCAACGCCAAGCGCTCGCAAACTACCAAGGGGTGGCAGAAACGGCTTTCCGCGAAACCGCCGACGCGTTGTCGAATGTGCAATGGACCGCCGCATCCGAACAAGACCTGCAAACGCGCGTGGATCGGGTTCGCAATAGCCTGCGACTGGCCAACCTTCGTTATCGCACCGGCTACTCCGCCTATTTGGAAGTCCTCGATGCGCAGCGCACCTTGAACGAAGCGCAACTCGACTTGCTTCGCAACCGGCAAGCCTATTTGAACTACAGCGTGGATTTGATGAAAGCGCTAGGTGGCGGTTGGCGCGATCCGGAATTGGCCTCGCGCTGAATCAGATTTTAGCCAAAGAACCGGTGTTTAACATACCGGCGTTACCAAAACGCTTAGCTCGCTTTTTTCCATCCGTGCGGCTGACCGATTGGCGTGCGACCGACAACCCCTTGCAAATCCCATATCCGCGGCTTGGCCTGTCCACCTGCGATACATACACCTATCGTTCCCAGGTCAAACGCATCGGTGAATTTGGGTTGTTCCACTATATGGTCCCAGCACGCCCGCATGTCGTTGGACCAGGAAATGTCATCGAACACCACCATTGCGCCGGGCGCCAGCTTTGGCGCGATGCGCTGCCAATAGTGAATCGTCGCCACTTTTTCGTGATGCCCGTCGATGTACGCGAAACCAATCGGTTCGATTACCGGCAAAAGTTTATCCAAGGCCTCATCGAAGAGCGCGGCATGAACGACCCCATTGCTGCCGACCTTGTTGAGGCTCTCTTGCGCCAATCGCGCCAAAGCGGGCGCGCCTTCGATTGTATGAAGCACCTTGCAATAAGGTGAAGAGGCCAGGTAGCAAGCAGAGATTCCCGCGCAACTTCCCAATTCAAGAATTACTTTCGCCTTGCTCGCCTCTGCAAGCAGATATAAGGCAGTAGCCCATTGCTGTTTTTTTCCGGTATTGGCAACTTGCGCCATGGTGAATTGCATGACTTCACCATGCGCTGGCCTCATATCAGCAGAGGCTTCCGTTCCGCTGGAGCCGGGTAGAGGGGAGTACAAAATATCGACTCGTTCATTCCCCCGTGCGGCAATTTGCGCGCGAATCGCCTCCACTTTTTTAGCAACCGCTTGCGCCCTTTCGTCCAGCACACCTTCGACAAGAAACTGTAATGCGGGGACAATCGGGTTAGGTAAACCTTCGCGGACGAGTTTCCGCAATTTGTAGGTACGCAAAAACCTTTTGATCATGATCATCTCCCGGTCAAATTGCGACAAACGTTCATCGTAAAATGCATGTGGCCATGCAAATTCCGCACCGAAAGGGAGAGCGCGTTTTATTTGTCGTTAGTGGAACAGGTTCTTCGAATAATCTGGTAATTAACGAAGAAGTCATGGCAGGAGCGAAGACCTATTTGGTGCATCGAGTTAAAACTTCGCTCAGTTGAGTGCGCACTTATCGCGTCAAGAAGGAAAACGGATTTTTGTAAGCGCGATTAGATGGAGAAAACAGCCTGAATGGACTTCAGGTTTTTAGGTCGCCGCGAATACTCTCGACACCTTGATTCGCCAAGACATCCGCGCGTTCATTCTCCGGATGCCCCGAATGTCCGCGCACCCAATGCCAAGAGATGTCGTGCGATTGCACCAGCGCATCGAGCTCTTGCCACAGGTCCACGTTTTTCACCGGCTTGCGGTCCGCCGTTTTCCAGCCACGTCGCTTCCAGTTCGACAGCCACTCCGTAATGCCGTCTTTAACGTAACTGGAATCGGTATACACCTCGATCTTGCAAGTGCGGTTCAAGGCGCGCAGGCCGTTGATGACCGCGTTGAGTTCCATCCGATTGTTGGTGGTAAGGACTTCGCCGCCGTAGAGTTCTTTTTCGACTTCGCCGAAGCGCAATAGCACGCCCCATCCGCCCGGTCCGGGATTGCCCTTGCAAGCGCCATCCGTATACATCTGCACCACCGCCGTACCGCGTTCCCGCTCACTCATGAATCATTGGTTCCGTTTTTTCGCATATGCGACTCACGGCGCGTGACCGGCGCAAGCGCCTTCACACGCGACTTGCCGTTTCTCCATCCGGGCATGAGGACACGCATGCCGTGCACCCGTTTGATGGCCCGCACGACATACAAACCACCGCAAATCGGCCACCACCGATCACCGGCATGTTCCATGAAGGCGAAGCGCTGCAACCACGGCGTCTTGCTGAAAGGCGGCGCATAGCAGCCGAAGCGACCGCCGTTCAATTCGAAACCGAGCAGCTTGAGCCAATCGCGCAGCCGCAACAGCCCGATAAAACTGCCGCACCAGGGATAGCCACCCCGCTTGCCGCGCAGCATGCGTTTTAGACCCCACAGGCTCAGCGGATTGAAGCCCGCGATAATGATTTGACCGTCTGGGCGCAACACGCGCTCCGCTTCGCGCAGGATTTGGTGCGGGGTATCGCTGAATTCGAGCACATGCGGCAAGACCACGAGATCCATGCTTTGCGAAGCAAGCGGCAGCGCAGCGGGATCGCAATACAGCGCGACCGCCTCCTCCTCGCCGGCGCAAAAGCGTAACGGTATGCGATTCGCCTGCAGGCAATCGAATTGGGGCAGGCCGATCTGGACGGCGTTGAAGCCGAAGACATCCTCTACCGCGCTATCGATCTGGCCGCGTTCCCATTGCAAGACGTATTGCCCGACTGCCGTGTCCAGCCATTCGCTCAGGTTCTGCGGCTTCATTGCGTTTGACCTTGGAGCAGACCAAGGCGCAGCCGTTGACTTTTGCACGCGCCGGCACACAATCGCAGCATGGAAAAATTGATGATCGTTCCCCTTCCTGCTTTCAAAGACAACTACATCTGGGCCCTGCGCGTCGGGCGCCAGGCGGTGGTTGTGGACCCGGGCGACGCGCAGCCTGTGCGCGATTATCTGTCAGCCCAGGATTTGACGCTGGCCGCGATTTTAATCACCCATCATCATGCCGACCATGTGGGCGGGCTCAAAGAGTTGAAAAACCTCTATCCCGTTCCCGTATATGGGCCTCGTCATGAGCCGGTCGAGGGCATTACAGTGCCTCTTAGCGAGGGCGAGACGGTCGACATTCCCGAGTTGGGCCTGCATTTCGAGGTCATCGACATACCGGGCCATACGCGCGCTCATATCGCCTATTACAGCGCCAGAGGCGGACTGCTCTTTTGCGGTGACACGCTATTCGCTTGCGGATGCGGCCGGCTGTTCGAAGGCACCGCGGCGCAAATGCATCGATCGCTGACCAAACTGACGGCCCTGCCCGACGATACGCGGGTGTATTGCGCGCACGAGTACACGCTTTCGAACATCAAGTTCGCCCTGGCCGTCGAACCGAACAACAGCGCGCTACGCGCACGTGCCGAGCGCGACGCAAAGCTGCGCGATGCGAATCAGCCTACCGTGCCCTCCACCATCGCGGATGAAAAGGCCACCAACCCCTTCATTCGCGTAACGAGCCCCGGCGTCATTGAAGCGGCTCGCACGCGTCGCGGCCTGCGCAGCGACGAT
>DATEEW010000079.1:0-3522 GCA_035280965.1 Burkholderiales bacterium | reverse complement strand
CGAGTCCTAGATGGGGTGCTTCAACGAACCCAACGATCTTTGCCATCCATTGTTCGAACTTGCGATCGCCGCCGACCAGCGTCGCGCGCGGAAAATCGTTTTGCAGACTACGGAGCAGCGCGTCGGGATCGTCACCCAGAGAAATGGCGCAAATGCCGCGTTCGCTTTGCGCAACGAGGATCGCGCCAAGCGAACATTGGCCGACCGCGAAACGGATCTCCGTTTCTGCGCCACCTTTTCGATAGTTCTGTGCTTTCATGCCGAGCACCGCATCGGCGCGTTCGTAAAAACGGCTATTCGATGCATAGCCCGCATCGAATATCGCATCGGTAATGCTGCCGCTGCGCCGCAAGTGTTGACGCAAACGCTCTTCGCGTTGACGACGCGCGTACTCCGCAGGCGTCAACCCCATGCTTTGTTTGAACAGACGATGGAAGTGCGAAGCGCTGAGGCCCACCTGTTGCGCCAGCGTTTCCAATGTCGGCAAGCTTTCGCTGGCCTCTAATATTCTGCAGGCGCTTTCAATTTTTTCTGCATGCCCCTTGTGCGCTGTGAGGGAGTTGGGTTTGCAGCGCTTGCAGGGGCGAAAGCCAGCGGTCTCCGCCTCGGCGCAACTGCGATGAAAACTTACATTTTCCGGTTTCGCCAAACGCGCAGGACACGAGGGACGGCAATAGACGCCTGTGCTGCGTACTGAATAGACAAATTGACCGTCGGCTTCCTTATTGCGCGCGCGCACGGCCGCCCAGCGCGGGTCATGCGTGATGACGGTTGGAGTGGAAAAGGCGCGGGTTTTCATTGAATCGTCCATGAATCGTACCAGTTGACGGCACGTACTTTAGCCCTCGGCGCGGTGATGCGCACTCCGCATCTTACTTTCGAATTTCGGCCTTAACGAGCGGCGCGCGCAGCGCGTTTTTCCGCTTTTTCCAAGACGGCGAATTCGGGAAAGGCTTCCTCCAGATTCATCACCTTGCCCGATTGGACGGCGTCGTAGCCCTGCAGTTCATTGACCTGCGCCCGGAATTCGTTGCTGCGTAAAAGCGAGATCAATTCTTTGACCGGCGGCATGTCCAGCGTGTCGTTGTTGCAAATAAGGAAGTATCTTTCGCTCACGATGGGTACGAAACCAAGATTGAATTTGCGCGCCGCCGTTTCAACGCCGAAGCCCGCATTCGCCATGCCGCTGGCGATATACGCTGCGACCGCTGCGTGAGTGTATTCGCCGGTGTCGTAGCCCTCTATTTTGCGGCCGTCGAGATGTTCTTCTTCGAGCAACAGATCGACGAGCACACGTGTGCCCGAGCCTGCCTGACGATTGACAAATCGAACTTCTGGCTTGAACAGATCGGCCATGGAGAGCAAGCCTAGCGGATTGCCTTTTTGCACCATGATGCCCTGTCGTCTGGTGGCTAGATGAATCAGCTTCTGCGATTTGGGTTTGAGCCAGGACATGAATTGGCTCAGCGCTTTTTCCTGCAATTCACCGATCGGTACGTGGAAACCCGCCACCTCGCAAGTATTGCGGCATAAAGAGGCAAGGGCTTCACCGCTGCCGCGATATTTCAATTCAACGGGAATATTTCGGCGCAACAGAAATTCGCGCATGGTTTCGACCGCGAAACCATGGCTCGCATGGATGCGCAACGCGTCGTTGTTCTGGTTGAGCGCCTGCTGGATCTCGACTTCGAGTTCGGACGCGAGGCTGTCGAGCACCGGCGCCAATCGTGCATTGATCCGTTTTTCCGCCCAGAGGAGGCGCTCGCCTAATTGGGTCAATTTAGTGCCCTGGCCTTTTGCCGTTTCCACCAGTGGCGCGCCGAAGAGTTCACCGCCTTCGCGGATCATGCCCCACGCATAGCGATAGGACATATCCAGGGAACGACAGGCATGCGCGAGATTGCCATCCTCATGCAGCAAGGAGAGGAGTTCAAGCAGGCGGGGGAGTGCCTGACGCAAATCCGCTTGATCGGAATGAATAAGCCATTGGGGGCGAATGCTGATTTTGAACATATGCTTTATGAGTCCTATCCGTGCTGCTCGCAGCGGCCGTTATACATGTCTAATGCCCTCATATTGCAGAGAAATATGCCTGAGAATAGGATGTGCGAGTCTTGCCGGTCGGTTATGGTTGATATGTAAAACGAGAGCATATCGAGCCGAGGGGCGAAGCACAACTAGAGGTTTTTATGACGCAAAGTATTCCTACCGCCGAGCAGGCCGTTTCGCTCTATGCGGACCTGCTTGCCACGCCGGGTGCCCTGTTACCCATTCTTCATCGCATTCAGGATCAGCTTGGCTACGTCCCGCCCGAGTATGTGCCGACGATTGCGAAATCCTTGAACCTGTCGCGCGCCGAAGTACATGGCGTGATTACCTTCTATCACGAGTTCCGCAGTGAGCTGCCGGGCAAGCACGTCGTACAGATCTGCCAAGCGGAGGCCTGTCAGGCTATGCATACCGATGCGTTGACGCAGCATGCCGAAAAGAAACTGGGCGTGGCGATGCACGGCAGTAGCGCCGACGGCAAATACACCCTCGAGCCCGTTTACTGTCTCGGCAATTGCGCCTGTTCGCCTGCGATGATGGTGGACGGTCGTCTCTATGGACGTGTCAGCGAGCAGCGTTTCGACCAAGTGATCGAGGAGTTGCAGGCATGAGCGCGATCACTGTCTACGTTCCCTGTGATTCGGCTGCGATCTCGGTTGGTGCCGATGACGTCGCGATCCGCATCATTCTCGAAGCCACGGCGCAAGGCAAAGGCATCGTTATGAAGCGCAACGGTTCGCGCGGCATGCTGTGGCTTGAACCGATGGTCGAGGTGCAAGTCGGCAAGCAGCGTATCGCCTACGGCCCCGTGACGCCGGACGATGTTCCAAGTCTGTTCGCGGCAAATTTTCTGCAAGGCGGCGAGCATGTGCTGCGCGTTGGTGCGCCCGAAGAACATCCCTATCTGAAGAATCAGGAACGCCTGACTTTCGAACGCGTCGGCATCACCGAGCCCACGTCGATTGACGACTACCTCGAGCACCACGGCTATCGCGGCTTGCATAACGCAATCAAGATGGCCACCACCGAAGTCGTCAAGGCTGTGACGGACTCCGGTCTGCGCGGGCGCGGTGGCGCGGCTTTCCCTACCGGCATCAAGTGGAAGACCGTTCACGATCAAGTCGCGGATCAGAAGTACGTCGTCTGCAATGCGGACGAGGGCGACTCCGGTACTTTCTCCGATCGCATGATCATGGAAGACGATCCTTATGTCCTTATCGAGGGCATGACGATCGCCGGCATCGCCTGTGGCGCCACGCACGGTTATATCTATCTACGGTCGGAATATCCCTACGCGCACGTGGCGCTCAATCGCGCCATTGAAGTTGCGCGTCAGCGCGGCTATCTAGGCCTGAATGTAATGGGTTCGGGCAAGGCTTTCGAATTGGAAGTCCGCATGGGCGCCGGCGCGTATATCTGCGGCGAAGAAACCGCCTTGCTGGAAAGCATCGAAGGCAAGCGCGGCATGGTGCG
>DATEEW010000078.1:0-5612 GCA_035280965.1 Burkholderiales bacterium | reverse complement strand
CGCGAGCGCAAAGTGAAACGAAGCCTATGGCCTATTTGATCGAAACAACGTTTATAACGAAGCTGCCATCGAAGGGGCCGCATGCCCCGTGGACGCGTCGATAATCATGCACGTACGCATTTACCGTTACGATCCGGACCGCGACGCGAAGCCCTATATGAAGGACTATCGCGTGGAGCTGGAGCCGACCGATCGGATGCTGCTCGACGTGTTGGTCAAAGTGAAAGAGCAGGACGATAGTTTTGCTTTCCGCCGTTCCTGCCGCGAAGGCGTGTGCGGTTCCGATGCCATGAACATCAACGGCAAGAACCGGTTGGCCTGCACCACCAAAATCGACGAAATGAAAGAACCGGTGGAATTCCGTCCGCTGCCGGGCCTGCCGGTGATTCGCGATTTGATCGTCGATATGACGCAATTCTTTGACCAGTTGCATTCCATCGAGCCCTACGTTATTAACGACGAGCCGAAACCGGAGCGTGAACGGTTGCAGTCGCCCGAGGATCGCGACAAGTTGAACGGCTTGTACGAGTGCATTCTGTGCGCCTGCTGTTCGACGGCCTGTCCGTCTTTCTGGTGGAATCCGGACAAGTTCGTGGGGCCGGCCGGACTGTTGCAGGCCTATCGTTTCATCGAAGACAGCCGTGATCTGGCCACCAACCAGCGGCTCGACAATCTGGAAGATCCGTATCGGTTGTTCCGCTGCCATACGATCATGAATTGCACGGATGCGTGTCCGAAGGGACTGAACCCCGCCGACGCTATCGGCAAGATTCGCGAATTGCTGGTGAAGCGGACGGTGTAATGAACGATGTAGTCGATAGCCCCCGAGCAGCGGCCTTCCGGCGCTTGTATTGGCGTTGTCGACGCGGTTTTTTGGAGAATGATCTGTTGCTGCAGCATTTTCTTCAGCGCGACGGCGAAAGCCTCGACGATGAGGAAATGGAACGGCTTAACCACTTGTTGGATTGCGACGACCCCACCTTGTGGGAATTGCTTTCCGGGCGCGCACGTTGCGAAGACGAAGGCATGCAGCAGATGGTGGAAAGAATACGCGCTGCCTGAAGAGACTCAGTGGCGACTCAGGCAGCAAGCGCGTTCGACGCGCGAACGAATCGAAGCAAATGCAATAGAAGGAGAAAGTGATGCAAGAGAACGGAAAGGCAGCCCTGCAGTACGGCGACGGGAAGTCGGTGGAGGTGCCGGTATTTAGCGGCTCCATCGGTCCGGACGTGGTCGACATCCGCACGCTGTACGGAAAGACCGGGATGTTCACCTACGATCCGGGTTTCCTATCCACCGCGAGCTGCCGTTCGAGCATTACCTATATCGACGGTGACGAAGGCGTGCTGCTGTATCGCGGCTACCCGATCGACCAGTTGGCGCGTCAATGCGACTTTCTCGAAGTCTGCTATCTGCTGATCTACGGTGAGTTGCCGAATCAGGCGCAAAAAGACAAGTTCGTGAGCACCGTGCTCCGGCACACCATGGTGCATGAACAGCTGGCGCGTTTTTACACCGGCTTCCGGCGCGATTCGCATCCGATGGCGGTGCTGGTGGGGACGGTGGGCGCGTTGTCTGCCTTCTATCACGACTCGCTCGATATCGGTAAGCCGGAACATCGCGAAGTGTCGGCCTTCCGCCTGATCGCGAAAATGCCGACCATCACCGCGATGGCTTACAAATATTCGATGGGCCAGCCCTTCGTCTATCCGCGTAACGACCTGTCTTACACGGGCAACTTCATGCGCATGATGTTTGCGGTGCCCACCGAAGATTACAAAACCAACGAAGTGTTGGTGCGCGCGCTGGATCGGATTTTCATTCTCCACGCCGACCATGAGCAGAACGCTTCCACATCGACGGTGCGTCTGGCCGGTTCCTCGGGCGCAAATCCTTTTGCGTGCATCGCTGCGGGTATCGCGTGTCTATGGGGTCCGGCGCATGGCGGCGCGAACGAGGCCTGTCTGCAGATGCTGGAAGAAATCGGTGACGTCTCGCGCGTCAACGAGTATGTGAAAAAAGCGAAGGATAAGAATTCCGGCTTCCGTCTCATGGGTTTTGGCCATCGCGTATACAAGAACTACGACCCCCGCGCCAAGCTGATGCGCGAAACCTGCCATGAAGTATTGAACGAACTGGGTTTGCAGAACGACCCGCTGTTCAAGCTGGCCATGGAGCTGGAAAAAATTGCGCTGGAAGACGAATATTTCGTCGAACGCAAACTCTATCCAAATGTCGACTTCTACTCCGGCATCGTGCAGCGCGCGCTCGGTATACCGACGTCGATGTTCACTTGCATTTTTGCGCTGGCGCGTACAGTGGGCTGGGTTGCACAGTGGATGGAAATGATTGCCGATCCGGAGCAGAAAATCGGCCGCCCGCGTCAGCTCTATACAGGCGCTACGCGGCGGGACGTGAGACCCATAAGCGAACGCTGAAAAGCAAAACCTTGAACCACGGAGGACACAGAGAGCACGGAGCAAGGCAAAGACAGAAATGTGGATGGCTTGCGCAGGTTTTCTCCGTGATCTGCGTGTTTCAATCTTCAGGTTTTTAGGGGGTAAGCGATGTTGAAACATTTTCTGTCCAACTCTTATCTCTTCGGCGGTAACGCCCCCTTCATCGAGGACTTGTACGAGTCCTATCTGAACAACCCGCAGTCTGTTTCGGACGAGTGGCGCGACTACTTCGACAAAATGCAAATGCTGCCCGGCGCGGCAGGCGATAAAGCGAAAGACGTTGCCCACGCGCCGGTCGTGCAGGCTTTTGCTCAACGCGCGAAGCAAGGGTTGTTGCGAGCGGCCCCCGGATCGGCCGAGCTCGCCGTAGAGCGCAAGCAGGTCTATGTGCTGCTGCTGATTACGGCGCATCGCATGTTGGGCGTGCGTTGGGCGGAACTCGATCCGCTCAAACGTCAGCCGCGCCCCAATATTCCCGAACTGGAACCCGCTTATTACGACCTGAGCGAGGCGGACCTCGAAACGGTGTTCAATACCGGGACACTGGTCGGCCCCGAGCGCATGACCTTGCGCGAAATTCTGCAGGCCCTCCGCGAAACCTATTGCGGCACCATTGGCGCCGAATACATGTACATCGCCGATATGGCGCAGAAACGCTGGATCCAGCAGCGGCTCGAAGCGGTACGCTCGCGTCCTTCGTTCAGTACCGAAGTGCGCATGCGTATTTTGGAACGGCTCACCGCGGCTGAGACGCTGGAAAAATATTTGCATACGCGCTACGTCGGCCAAAAACGTTTTTCGCTGGAAGGTGGAGAGACGTTGATCGCCGTAATGGACGAACTCGTGCATCGCGCAGGGACGCATGGTGTCGAGGAAGTCGTCATTGGGATGGCCCATCGCGGCCGGCTGAATGTGTTGGTGAACACGCTGGGCAAATCGCCCAACGAACTGTTCTCCGAATTCGAAGGAAAGGCGGTCAGCGAACTGTCTTCCGGCGACGTCAAATATCACAACGGGTTTTCCTCGGACGTGTCCACGCCCGGCGGTCCTGTGCATTTGTCGCTGGCCTTCAATCCTTCGCATCTGGAAATCGTAAATCCGGTGGTGGAGGGCTCGGTGCGTGCGCGCCAGCATCGGCGCAAGGATTTCAAAGGCGATCAGGTCTTGTCGGTGCTGATCCATGGCGATGCCGCGTTTGCGGGGCAGGGCGTCATTATGGAAACGCTCAATCTGGCGCAGACGCGCGGCTACGGCACTGGCGGCACGGTCCATGTCATTATCAACAACCAGATCGGCTTCACCACTTCGGATGCTCGCGATTCGCGTTCGACGCTGTACTGCACCGACGTTGCGAAAATGATCGAAGCGCCGATTTTTCATGTGAACGCCGACGATCCGGAAGCGGCCGTGTTCATCATGCAAATGGCGATGGATTACCGTAAGACCTTTAAAAAAGATGTGGTGATCGATCTCGTTTGCTTTCGCAAGCTCGGCCACAACGAACAGGACGAGCCTTTCGTTACCCAGCCGTTGATGTACAAAAAGATTTCGCAGCATCCGGGAACGCGGAAGCTATATGCCGACCGTCTCGCTGCCCAAGGGGTCATTTCGGCCGAGACCCCGGATGAATTGATCAAGGCGTATCGACAGGCGCTGGACGAAGGTCGTCATACCTCGAGCCCGGTGTTATCCAACTTTCAACGCAAATACGCAGTGGATTGGATGCCTTTCGCTCAGAGTAAGTGGACGGATGCGGCCGACACCTCTGTGCCCTTAGCCGAACTGGAGCGGTTGGCGGAGCGAGTTACCTCTGTTCCGCCCGGCTTCAAATTGCATCCGACCGTGGAGCGCGTCAACGAAGCACGTCGCGAAATGGGACGTGGCAAGCAAATGCTCGATTGGGGCATGGCCGAAACCATGGCTTACGCGAGTCTGCTGGTTGCAGGTTATGGCGTACGGATTTCCGGCCAGGATTCCGGCCGCGGGACCTTTGCGCACCGCCACGCGGTGCTCCATGACCAGAATCGCGAGCGTTGGGATGCGGGCACCTATGTGCCGCTTTCCAATTTGCAGGAAAACCAGGCCGATTTCGTGGTGATCGATTCGGTTCTATCCGAAGAAGCGGTGATGGGATTTGAATACGGCTACGCCTGCGCCGAACCCAATGAATTGGTGATCTGGGAAGCGCAGTTCGGCGATTTCGCCAACGGCGCGCAAGTCGTGATCGATCAATTCATTTCTTCGGGCGAAGCCAAGTGGGGCCGCAAGTGCGGGCTGGTGTTGTTGCTGCCCCACGGTTACGAAGGCCAGGGGCCCGAACATTCTTCCGCACGCCTGGAGCGCTTCCTGCAATTGACCGCCGAACACAATATTCAGGTCTGCGTGCCCACCACCCCGGCGCAGATGTTCCACTTGCTGCGCCGTCAGTTATTGCGTCCTTTCCGCAAACCCTTGATCGTCATGTCGCCCAAATCGCTGCTGCGCAAGCGCGAAGCGGCGTCGAGTTTGAAAGAACTGTCCAAGGGCGGATTCGATCCGGTGATCGGCGAGGTCGACGCGCTGGAGGTCAAGGAAGTGACCCGGATCGTTGCTTGCTCCGGTCGTATTTATTACGACTTACTGGCGGCGCGTCGGGAACGGCGTCTGGACCACATCGCCATTATTCGCGTGGAGCAGCTCTACCCGTTCCCGCACAAGCAGTTTTCCGCCGAGACCAAGCGCTATGTTAATGCGACGGAAGTGATCTGGTGCCAGGAAGAACCGCAGAATCAGGGCGCGTGGTATCAGACACGGCACTATTTCGCGGACAACATCCGTCTCGATCAGAAACTGCATTACGCGGGCCGGCCGTCGTCGGCGTCGCCGGCCGTGGGCTATGCGGCTAAACATATCGAACAGCAGAAAAAGCTGATCGATATGGCGTTTGGGAAATTCAAGAGCTGAAAAAGCTGAAAGATCTTTAACCACGGAGAACACGGAGAGCACAGAGAAAAGCAAAAACGCTGCTTGGGGTTAGAGAGATGCCGTTGCTTGTTAAAAAGCCATGCCTTTCGGCAGCGCGAATAGAGAACAGGGAATTTCTTTGATTCTTTTCCGGTTTTCTCCGTGTTCTCTGTGCTCTCTGTGGTTCAATGTTTTTGTCGTAGTTTTTTG
>DATEEW010000077.1:0-10015 GCA_035280965.1 Burkholderiales bacterium | reverse complement strand
GGAGTGCACTGTCGCACGACGGGCGCGCCTATTCAAGTTCGACAAGCAGAGGCTGATGATCCGAAGCTCGGGTCCGCGCTTCCACTTCGACACGCCGAATGCGGGGCAACAGATCCTCGGTAGCGAAAATAAAGTCGCAGGCATAAGGCTGCGGCCACTGGGCGCGATCGTGAACACCGATGGTATAGGGATGCGGCCGATCAGGGTGTAGCTGTGTCCACGTATCGCGAAAGGGGGGCGCGTGATCGTCGAACGCCGATTGAATTTCCTTCCATAACGCATCTTCCGGCTTGAAATTGAAATCGCCCGTAAGAATGGCGGAACTCGGCTGTTGGATCGCCTTGAAGGGCCCGTTCTCCTTTTTACGACTCAGCGCATGGCGCGCATGGACGCAAGCTTCCGCATGCCTGGCGCGAATCGCGCCCACTTGGGCCGCGCGTTGCGTGGCGGAGTAATATTCCAAATGCGTGGTCATAACGCGTAGCGGGCCATGCCCCGTTTGAACGGTGGCTTCCAACAACATGCGCGGCATGCCTTCATGATGGGTGCTATAGGGCCAAGGAAGTTGCAGGCGCAAAACGCGCAGCACGGGTAAACGGCTGAATATCAGATTACCGAAAACTTGCCGCTTGCCGCGAAGCCCATCGATATCGACTGCGGCACCGGGTACGGCGGTGTATTGCGGCAGCAATTCGGCCAACAACTGAAATTGATTTTCGCCCAAGCTTCCCGCTAGGTCGGAAAAATTCGCCGCCACTTCTTGCAAACACAGCACATCGAAATCCGCAAAAGCGTGCGCATCGCGCACGATCCGTTCCGGATCGACCCGACCATCGCAGCCGCGACACCATTGAATATTCCACGTCAGAAGTTTCATTGCTTCACGTATCGATCGAACCACGCTTCCAATGCGGTCCGCTGAGCATCGCTGAAATGCAAACCGACTTTGCTTCGCCGCCACAGCACATCATCAGCGCTCTGCGCCCACTCGGACCGCAGGAAATAAAGTACCTCACGTTCATAAAGGTCGGCGCCGAAATGCAAGCCTAAATCATCGAGTCGCTGCGTATCGCCGAGTACCAGCGCACTTTCGCTACCGTGTCGCGCGAAGATTGCAGCAAGTAACGAAGCAGGCAATTGCGGATACTGCGCGCATAACTGCGCTAGCGATGCACTCGCATCTTGTCCACCGAAATCGCTACCGGGCAGAAATTCGCTATCTGTCCACTCGGATCGAGTGCTCCTCAACCAGGGTTCCAATTTGTTCAGCGCCGACTCGGCGAGTTTGCGGTAAGTGGTTATTTTTCCGCCATACACGTTAAGCATGGGTGGCGTCCCCGCGTGGGCCTCCAACCTCAACACATAGTCGCGCGTAATTGCGGAGGCATTCGTCTTACCGTCGTCGTATAACGGGCGCACCCCGCTGTAGCACCACCGGATATCCGACTTGTTTAAGGCTCGCGCCAAATGTCGATTCGCCGCAGCGAGTAGATAGTCGATTTCCTCCGGCAAAATTTCCCGCGCCTCTTCGGGACTGCGCACGATCGCTTCAGTGGTTCCGATTAGACTGTACGCGTGTTCAAAGGGCAGAATAAACAGTACTCGTCCATCCGGGTTTTGCAAAATATATGCGTGCTTTTCCGCGTGAATCCGTGGAACGACGATATGACTGCCTTTCACCAAACGTATTTGTGCAGAACTAGACGGGCTGTTTTGCGCTCGCGCTTGCGTTTGCGCGACCCATGGGCCGGCCGCGTTGATCAATATGCGCGCTGAACACGAGGTTTTCGACCCTTCCAGATCCCGCAGTTCAATCCGCCATCGATCGCCCTCGACCGTCGCACCCAGAAATTCGGTACGCGGCATGATCTCGCCGCCATGTCTGGCCGCGGATCGAAGATTGGCGATCACTAGCCTCGCGTCATCGACTGTCGCGTCCCAATAGCTGTACCCATGCCGCAGCGAAGACTGCAACCCCGCACCCAGGCCGCTGTCTATCAACTCGACCGCGCGCGACGGGGGTAAGTGATTACCGCGCCCTAAATGGTCGTATAACCATAGCCCGGTACGAATCATCCACGCCGGACGGGCGCCGACGGTCCGCGGCAACACAAATTGCAGCGGACGAATCAAATGCGACGCGATGCGCAGCAGCACGTCCCGTTCAGCCAACGACTCCGCGACCAAGCGAAATTCGTAATGTTCGAGATAGCGTAGTCCGCCGTGGATCAGCTTGCTGCTGGACGATGAGGTGGCGCCGCCGAAATCGCCGCGCTCGGCGAGTCCGACGCGCAAGCCACGGCCGGCTGCATCGCGCGCGATTCCCGCCCCATTGACGCCACCGCCGACGATGAACACATCGAATTCACGCATAGCCCACCGTAAAATAGCGCCGGAGCTCCATATTTAAATCGTAATTTCCAGTTCCCGGCGCCTGATCCTATAATACGCGCCCGCGTGCCTTCGCATAGTGCTTGCATGCGCACCCGTGGGCGACCACCGACGTCTATGATTGAGCCTGGAATGAATTTGCGATCTATTTTGGCTTTGATGCTTTGCCTTTGCAGCGTTGTGCTGCATGCGCAGACAAACGCTCCCGCGCCCAAAGCGGCTCCCAAGCCTCCTGTGCAAACGGCTGCGCCGGACAAATGCCAAAGCGGCACGCCCCAGGGGGAACTAGCCTGTTTGTCGCCCGATCTCAAAGAACTGGAAAACGCGATGGAGCGGCAGCTTTATCAACTGAGCCGCAAGTTGAGCGACAACGAGCGGACCAAGGGCACCATGGCGAATTCTGAACTCCGCGCGTCTCAATCGTCCTGGCGCCAGTTTCGCAATCAATTCTGCAGTTTGGAAGCGCTCGCAGGTTCGGGACAAAATGAATGGTTAAAGGTACGTCAAACCGAATGCGCCATGCGTCTGACCAAGGATCGCTTGGAATCGCTGCGCGATATCGAAGCCACGCTCGAATAACGCAGAATCTATTTCGCTAGTCGCGGTGCCAGCCCGCGTAACCAAACCAACCGATCAAAAAACGCGACACGCCGTACGCAATCCAGATTCGGATCCGCAGGCCCAGGGGCTTGTAACGCCACTTTTCGCGGGCAACCGGCATCGCGCCTCGTTGCATCAGTTCCAATAGGCTGACGCGTAATTCCTGGGCGAAACTCGTATCTTCCACCACGACGTTGGCCTCGCGTGCGAGCAATAGACTGAAGGGATCGATATTGGAAGAACCGACCGTGGCCCAACGCCCGTCAATCACCGCAACCTTCGCATGCAGGAAGCTACGGTTGTATTCGAAAATTTCCACTCCATTCTCAAGCAAAGCTCCATAAAGCGCCCTGGACGCGTAATGCATCAGCGCATATTCCACGCGCGCCTGCAGTAGCACCACCACCCGTACGCCGCGCGCCGACGCATCCATCAGCGCATGTCGAAAACCACTGCCGGGAAAGAAATAGGGACAAGCAAGAATGATCTCCTCTCGCGCGCCGTTTATCGCTTCAAGATAAGCGTCTTCGATGTCCGAGCGATGCCTCAAATTGTCGCGAACAACCAGCGCGGCTCGCTGCGTACCTTTCGGCGCAGTATCGACAGGCACATCGTCGCGGTACATCCATTGCTGGCGGAAGTTTGCCCATGCGACGATCCGCCACAGTAGATTGGCCTCTTCCAATAAGGGACCAAGTAGAGGGCCTTCGATCTGCACCGCGTAATCGTGACGCGGCGGCGTCTGATTTGGCGTATGCATATCGTCAATGATATTGATGCCGCCAACGAAACCGATACGCCCGTCCACCACCGCGATTTTTCGATGCAAACGTCGAAGACGCGAGCGACGAAAATCCCACGGGGTAATATCGGGACGGTACAGCAGCACTTCCACGCCGACATGCATCAAACGCTCGCGCAATTCGAATAAGAAACGCTTGCACCCGAAGCCGTCGATGATGACCCGTGTCACGACCCCGCGCCTCGCCGCATCCATCAGCGCATTGGCGATCATTTGACCGCTTTCGTCTTCCGCGAAAATATAGGTTTCGATATGGACCAGCTTTTGCGCAGCATCAATCGCGCGGCGCAATGCGGGGAAAAAATCCGCACCATTGCGCAGGAGAACCAGACGATTGCCATCTAGAGACTCCACGTCACTCACGACCTTCCACTTGCATTGTCAGGCGCGCGGTCAGCATGGCGTGATCAGAAATTCTCGACCATGGGTGCCCGTGATGTACTTCGGTGTGTTCGACGCTAAATCCACGGGTATAGATGCGATCCAGCCGAAAAATAGGCAGTGTGCTCGGGAAACTCCGCGCAGGCCGGCCACGATGATCGCGAAAGGCTTCACGACATCCGAGTTCCTCGGCCAACCGATGACCGACACGATTGCGCCAATCATTGAAATCGCCGGCAATCACCAGCGGTGCGTTCGAAGGCACTATTGCGCGGATACGATCGATCAACGCACAGACCTGATACTTGCGTCCGCGCTCATGCAAGGCCAGATGCACGCACAAACAGTGCAAATTGACCTTTGCCTGAGGAAGCTGGATCTGGCAATGGAGCAAGCCTCTGCTTTCGAAAGCGTGCGTGGAAATATCCTGGTTATCGACCGAAACGATCGGATAACGCGACAGAATGGCATTGCCGTGATGACCGTGATCGTAAACCGCGTTCTGACCGTAGGCATACTCACCCCACACGGTGTCGGCAAGAAACTCGTATTGCGGCGCAGCCGGCCAATCTTCGTACCGCCGCGCATGCAACGCATGCTCGCCTAGCACTTCCTGCAGAAAAACGATATCGGCATTCGATTCGCGCAAGCGCGCACGCAGTTCATGCAGCACCATGCGTCGATTGAACTGGGAAAACCCTTTGTGAATGTTATAAGTCGCGACGTGCAGATCCATATCCGGACGGGGCAATTTTTTCGCCTAAATACTTATTGAAGCTCTGATCACGTTCTTTTTCAAATCAGAGTTTCCTGAATTGCGCGCCCTTTAGAGGGCGGCGCCCCTTAACCGCGCATTCCCTATGAAGTGGTTTTCAACCCCAGCCGTTCGGGTAAAGCCAGAATGGCGTCGCGATTGCTCCAAGAAAAGCATTTATCCGCCGCTTCGCGCCATGGCAGCCACATATACCGGTAATGTTCACTAGGCGCACAGACGACGGGCAAGGGCTCGGGCACTTGAAGACCAAATACACGCTCTTCGTTATGCGTGACGCCCGGCGCATAACGGCTGCGCCAGCGTTTGAAAATTTCATAACGATTCTCGATGCCCCAGTCGCTCAATTCATAGCGCGCAGCATCCAAACCCGTTTCTTCCGTCACTTCGCGAATCGCCGTTTCGCGCAACGCTTCGTCAATCCGATCCACGCTTCCGGTGACCGATTGCCAGAAACCCGGCCACGGCACGCGTTCCATCAGCAGCACTTGCGCATCCGGCGTATGAATGACGACCAGCACCGAACGCGGGATTTTAAAAGGCCCCTCCTCAGTCATCTTCCTCGCCCAGAACAGGAAGATCGAATTGGGATGGATCCACGCCCTCGATGAAGACCCAGAAGGGAATATCTTCGTCGTAACAGCTCTCCGCCACCGCGTCGAACACATCCAATGCGGTTTCGAAATCCTCCGGCGCAGCTTGCGCCAGGTCGCCGCAATGCGTTAGGAGCAGCACGACCCCCGCGCTTTGTTCCCAAACGGCGTCGTTGAGCGCCTCGTCGAGCGCATCCCAATTGGAAGCCCCGTACTCGGGCAAGGGCAAATCACCATTGAGCCGCTCCAGCAACGCGGCTTTGGAATCGATCCCCTGCAGGCTTGAGCGCCATACCGCTAGGCCCAGGCGTTGGGAGGCTTCGGCCACCAGCGCTACCTCGGCGGGGCTGGCGAAAATTCCCGCCTCGCCGGCATTGCTGAGCAATTGCTCGTAGTCCATGGCAGTGTCCGATGGAAGCTCTGATTTAAACTATCCAGCGAATCAGAGCTTCCCTGAATTCGCGGGGACACTCTGCGGCTTGCCGCAGAGTGCAGTGGAGGCTGATGCCGCTGTAAGCGGCGTTACGCCGGGGGCAATTTTAAGGAAAGGCAACCTCTTAATCGGACGTTCCTATTCGCGTATGCGGCGGAAAGATTCGTAATGATCGGCGGTGTAATAGTACTCGCCGGGGCTCGCATCTCCCGGCACAGCGCCCGCGACGATACGGCGTTTACCGCGGTGCGAAACCCCCGGCGTTTTCACCGTGTATTCGCGATAGTAGCCGGATGGACGTAAAGGTAGGCGCTTTTCGAAATTGCCGAACACCGCGCCGTCTTTAACGTATGGAAAAGGGCCGCCTTGCTTGATTCGTTGCAGCGTCTCGCGCGCCTCGACCGGCAACTCCGCCACTGCGATTTCCGCAGCGGGCTTGGCCCAAGCCGGCGCGACTACACATAGTGCTAGTCCCAGCAATAAGGAAGTCAGTGGGCCGCGCAAACTTCTCAATCGGGCGGCCCTCTCACTCAGGAAACCGCTTTGTCGGAATTACGCAGGCGGATATGCAGTTCGCGCAATTGTTTCTCGTCCACCGGGCTGGGCGCCTGGGTCAGTAAACATTGCGCGCGCTGCGTTTTGGGGAAGGCGATGACATCGCGTATCGATTCAGCGCCGGTCATCATGGTGACGATACGATCCAGACCAAAAGCGAGCCCGCCATGCGGCGGCGCGCCGTATTGCAAGGCATCCAGCAGAAAGCCGAATTTCGCTTGGGCTTCCTCAGCCTCGATACCGAGCGCGCGAAATACCTTGGATTGCACTTCCTCGCGGTGAATCCGCACCGATCCGCCGCCCATTTCCCAACCGTTCAATACCATGTCGTAAGCCTTGGCGACGGCTTTACCGGGATCGGTGGAAAGAAAGTCTTCGTGACCATCCTTGGGTGCGGTGAAGGGATGATGCATCGCGTTCCAGCGTTTCGCATCCTCGTCATACTCGAACATGGGAAAGTCCACGACCCAAAGCGGACGCCACCCCTGTTCTGCATGACCTTTTTCGTGGCCGATTTTCACGCGCAGTGCGCCGATCGCATCGTTGACCACCTTGGCGCGATCGGCACCGAAGAACACGAGGTCGCCGTTCTGCGCGCCGGTGCGTTCGATAATCATCTTAAGCACTTCGGTCGACAGAAACTTGACGATGGGCGATTGCAAGCCCTCTTCGTTCGGCTTCGTCGCGTCATTGACTTTGATATAGGCCAAACCTTTGGCGCCGTAGATTGCGACAAAGGTCGTGTATTCGTCGATTTCCTTACGCGTCAGCGCGCCGCCACCGGGGATGCGGAGCGCCACGACGCGACCATCTTTTTGATCGGCCGCACCGCGGAACACTTTGAACTCCACCGTTTTCATGAGATCGGTGAGTTCGGTGAATTTTAGCGACACGCGCATGTCCGGTTTGTCGGAACCGTAGTCGCGCATCGCGTCGACGAAAGACATCACCGGGAAAGGATTCGGCAATTCGATGTCGAGCACTTGCTTGAACACATGCCGAATCATGCCCTCGAAAATGTCGCGAATCTCCTGCTCATTGAGGAAAGAGGTTTCGCAATCGATTTGAGTGAATTCAGGCTGACGATCCGCGCGCAAATCTTCGTCGCGGAAACATTTGGTGATCTGGTAGTAGCGATCGTAACCGGCCACCATCAGCAATTGCTTGAACAACTGCGGCGACTGCGGCAGCGCGAAGAACATGCCGTCGTGCACGCGCGAAGGCACGAGGTAATCGCGCGCGCCTTCCGGCGTCGATTTGGTGAGCATCGGCGTTTCGATATCGATGAAGCCCTGCTCGTCCAAATACTTTCGCACCGCCATCGCCACCTTGTAGCGTAACTTCAAGTTGTATTGCATTTGCGGGCGGCGCAGATCGAGCACGCGATGCGTGAGCCGCACGGTTTCGGAGAGATTCTCTTCGTCGATCTGGAACGGCGGCGTGACGGAAGCGTTCAGAATTTCGATTTCATGCGCTAGCACTTCCACTTCGCCGGATGGAATATTCGCATTGGTCGTCCCTTCGGGGCGGCGGCGTACCTTGCCTACGATTTTGAGGCAGAACTCGTTGCGCACCGTTTCCGCGATCTTGAAGCTTTCCGCGCGATCCGGATCGACTACCACTTGCACCAGCCCTTCGCGATCGCGCAGATCGATGAATATCACACCCCCATGGTCGCGACGGCGATGGACCCAGCCGCACAGGGTGACGATTTGATCGAGTTGAGTGGCGTTGACTTGAGCGCAGTAGTGGCTTCGCATGATTCCGGATCTAAGAGGTAGGCTTACCCGGCGCGCTCGCATACGCGTTCACGCCGAAAACGGGGGATTTTATTTCTTGTTGGTATCGGGCGTCACCACGCCCATGGAAATGACGTATTTGAGCGCATCGTCCACACTCATATCCAAATCGATAATGTCGCGGCGATGCAGCATCACAAAATAGCCGCCCGTAGGATTGGGCGTCGTCGGCACATAAATGCTGAGGTAATCCCCAGGCAGATGGTTGGCGACGTCACCACCCGGCGCCCCGGTCAAAAATGCGATGGTCCAACTGTCGGCATGCGGCCACCGCACCAACACTGCCTTGCGAAAGGCCTGGCCGCCCGGCTTGAACAAAGTGTCGCTCACTTGCTTGACGCCACCGTACAGCGAATTCACGACGGGGATGCGCTTCATCAGCGCTTCCCAAACACGGACGAGCCGTTGACCCAGGATATTCGAAGCCGCCACACCGGTCAGCAAGATAATGATGAGCGTCAAAAGTGCGCCCAAGCCGGGAATATCGTAGCCCAGCAAGGTTTTGGGTTGGATCGCTGTGGGCAACAGGGCCAATGATGTGTCCATGGTGGACACAATGGCACCCAACACCCATCCCGTGATAGCGAGCGGAACCAGTACAAGGAGACCGGTGATGAGATACCGCTTCACGCGCAGCAGCCTTTATGCGGACGTAGAAAAGCCCGCGCAGCAGGCGCGGGCTGGATAAAAAAAGCGCTTCAAGAGCAGGTCGAGCAAGCGCCCGAGCCGCAACTGTGCGCGGGGGCGGCACTGCTTTCCGCAGTTTTGGATTCGCCAGCGGCCGCTGCTGCCGGTTTGCTGCCGCTGCTCTTGAAATCAGTCGCGTACCAACCCGAACCCTTGAGTTGGAAGCCCGCAGCGGTCAGCATTTTTCCGAAGCTGGCCTTTTGGCATTCCGGGCAGTCGGTCAGCACCGGATCGCTGAGCTTCTGCAGGTATTCTTTTTGAAAGCCGCAAGCGGCGCAACGATATTCGTAAATCGGCATGGGATGCTCTCCCCAGGCAAAAAGCTAATAAGTTGAACGGAGTATACCGGAGGGATGCCCTCTCTTCCGCAGCGCAGCGCGAGGCGGGTGCATATTGCCCTGGCAGCGTGCAAATGCGTGCGCCGAAGCGCTTTTTCAAGCGCAGACCTCTGCTTTAAAAGGGAATATCGTCGTCCATGTCGCCGAATCCACCGGCCGGGGTCTTTTTGGCCGCCGGCGCGCGCGACTCGCCGCCTCCGCCGCTGAAGTTTTGGGGTGGAGCATCACCTTGCCCCTGACGGCTACCCAGAAGCTGCATCGATTCGGCCACGATTTCGGTCGAGTAGCGGTCCTGGCCGGTTTCCTTGTCCTGATATTTGCGCGTGCGGATGCGCCCCTCGATGTAAATCTGCGAGCCTTTTTTGCAGTATTGGCCGACGATTTCCGCCAGACGGCCAAAGAAAGAGACGCGATGCCATTCAGTCGCTTCTTTCATATCACCGCTTTGTTTGTCTTTCCACTTGTCCGTGGTGGCAATGCGGATGTTGGCGATCGCATCGCCCGAAGGCATGTAGCGTGTTTCCGGATCCGCGCCCAGATTGCCGACCAGGATAACTTTGTTGACTGAGGCCATGCTTCGCTCCTGAATGAATAGCTTGATAGTTTAATGGGCCGCGCCACTTACCGCACGCCCGCGCGAGGGTGATGGAACTTGCATGCCGGC
>DATEEW010000076.1:0-15112 GCA_035280965.1 Burkholderiales bacterium | reverse complement strand
TACGAGGGGACGCGACCCCGTAGGCGGTAGTGCAGCGCCCTGCACCTAAGCGCCAAACTCGCGGAGATTCGCATCCCACAAGCGGGAACCCTACCCACTGCTCGCAGGCGCGGCCTTTTTTTATCAGTGACGCTTGCTGCGGCGTTGAAGCGCAAACGCAGTGAAGGCCAAGCCGCCCAACATCACGGCCCAGGTGCCGGGTTCTGGGACAGGCGAAGTAATGGACTCCATCGTGAAGAAACCTGCTTGCCCCAAGCCTTGCCCGTCGGAGAGGAAGAAGATCGACGCGGTCCAGCCTGGACCATCGACCGAGTCTAGGCTTGGATCTCGAAGTTGGTCCGCAGGAAAGTGGGGCGGCAAAGCAGTCCCATGCCACGTAGAGCTTGGGCCGCTCAACGTCAAGTTAAGATAAGGATCGTCCAATCCCTCTATATCGAGGTAGCTATCGACGTGAATTAGATCGCTGGTGCCCCAACGGTTATCTATAATTTCGATGCTGCTACCTTCGGCGACGAAGGTGCCGGTGTAAGGCCCGACTTCCAAGTTGCCCCCTACGATTGGATTTTCGTAAAAAGCCAAGTCGTCATATGAAACGGACAAGGGAGTCGTGCTTTCATAGACGAACTCCAGAAATACCGGCATGCCTTCCTCTAAACCGGGCGCCATGGTTCCGTAGTGCGGAGGGACGATATGACCGCGTATTTCCACTTCGACTAGGTGAGCTTGCGCAGGCAGCGCGCTGAATAGAACGGCCGATAGTGCCGTTGATGCGAGAATGCGACGCACGATTGTCTCCGGTAACAGACCGGAAATCATCATGCAAAAATTCCTCCGCAAAGCGAAGGCCCTAGACACTACTAAGACTAAGTGGCGCGTTTGGGATCGAGGTCGTCGCCGAGGAGCCAGTCCGCGTCTTCCTTGAGACGCTTGGACGCGCCTTCTTTAAGAAGACGATTGATGGTGGCGACCAGGTCGGGCACGTCTACCGGTTTGGTGAGATGAAAATCCCAGATTTCGCGGTGTCGCGGAACGTTTTCCGCGCCCGTCATGATGACGATGGGAATATTGTGCATTGCGCGAATGACCGCGCAAAGTTCGATGCCATCCATGATCGGCATCTTCACATCGGTAATAACGATATCGGGTGCTTCTTTTTGGACTTCTTTAAAAGCATCGATGGAGGTGCGCGCGCAAACCGGGTAATAGCCCTCTTGCGTCAGCGCAATGTTCAGAAATTCCAAGGTGTTAGTGTCGTCGTCGACGACCAGAACTCGCTTCATTGGCGTTTCTTCTAAATGTAGGTTCCGCGGCCTTATATGCAATTTGCATCCCAGACGACCTCGAACGAATGCAAACTTTTACACAAAACCAAAGATGATGCGTGACTAAAAGCCGACACTGCTCATCGCATCACTGCCTCTTCACTCGAACCCTAACACTTTCTTCGCCTTTGAAATCGTTTGCTTCTCAAAGCTTCCGTATTCCGCCCACGGATCATCCAGCTGCAACCGCTCATCCACGTTGCGAATATTCCATTGATTGCCCGCAATGAGATCTCGCAATTCTTCCCACGCCACCGGCACTGAGACGCCGATGCCGGGTCGCGAACGCGCGGACCACGCCGAAGCTGTCGTCGCGCCGCGACCATTACGCAAATAGTCGACGAAGATTTTTCCGATGCGGTTCTTGGGGCCGCTCTTAGCGACGAAGCGTTGCGGCACATGACGAGCAAGATGTTCGACTATTATTTTCGATAGATCTTTGACCGCATCCCATTCGAGCTGCGGCTTGATCGGCACGACGACATGCAGTCCTTTGCCGCCGCTCGTCTTAAGAAAACTTTTCAGACCCAGTTCTTCGAGCAGTACGCGCACCAGTTGAGCGGCTTCCTGCATTTGCGGCCACTTCACGCCCTCTCCCGGATCGAGATCGAAAGTCATGCGGTCGGGTTGTTCGATGGCCTTGGTCGTGGCGTTCCAAGTATGGAACTCGATGACGTTCTGTTGAGCCGCACCGAGAAGCGCTTTGACATTGGCGACTTCCATCAGCGGATCGTGATCGCGATCGAATTTCGGATCGAGATGTTTGATACCTTCGATCGGGGCACCGTGTTTTTGGAAGATGAGCGGACCCGTGATGCCGTCCGGCGCGCGCACGAGCGATACGGGCCGTGCTTTCAGGTGTGGAAGAATGTGTTGCGCCGCTTTCGCGTAGTACTCCACGACTTCTATTTTTGTGATTCCGCTGGACGCATCGATGACACGATTGGGGTTGGTGATTTTCAAATCGGCCGGTAATGCGGCTTGCGAGGATTTCGTCGCCCTGCTTTTCGCCTTGGTCACCTTGGTCGCGGTAGTCGCTTTCACCGAAACCTCGGTAACCGCCACCGGTTTTTCAATCGTAATGACTTTTGCCGGCTTATCGATGCGCAGACCCTGGAAGGCCGAGTGACGGATTTTTCCGTCGCGTGTCCACTCACCGAAAGCCACTTCGCATACGAGCTTCGGTTTCACCCAATGCGGCTTGCCGCCAGCGCCCCACCGACCGCGCTCGGGTTTGGTCGCGAAGGGCATATCGCTCGTCTCCAGCGCTTTCAATTTCGCCGTCAGATCGGCCAACACTTTGTCGTTGAAGCCGGTGCCTACATTACCCGCGTATTTGAGCTCCCCGTGTTCGTCATACACACCAAGAAGCAGTGAGCCGAAACCTACGCGACCACCCTGCGGTTCGGTGAAACCGCCGATCACGAACTCCTGTCGTTGCTGACATTTGAGTTTGATCCACGCGGGAGAGCGACGCGACGCATAGCTCGAATCAGCGCGTTTCCCGATGAGCCCTTCCATTTTCATATCGCATGCGGTTTTGAGCATCTCCACCGGACTCGCATCGAAGTTTTCGCTGTAACGCAACCGTTCGGAGGGACGTGCATCCATGATCTGACGCAGCAGCGCTCGCCTTTCTAGCAGCGGCGCTTCGCGCAAATCGTAGCCGCCGTAATAAGGCAGGTCGAATGCGTAAAAGAGGATGTCCTGCGTTTTGGAACTGTCGAATGCGTTTTGCAGCAACTGGAAGTCCGGCACACCGCGATCGTTCTGTACAACGATTTCGCCGTCGAGCCAACCGCTTTCGATGCCCAGACCGCGAATGGCGTTGGCCAGCGGCTTGAGTTTCGACGTCCAATCGTTTCCGTTGCGGGTGAAGAGACGCACGTCGTCGCCGTCGATGCGCGCGAGCATGCGATAGCCGTCGAATTTTATTTCGTAAATCCACTCGCCTGTTTTTGGTGGCGCTTCGACCAGCGTGGCGAGCATGGGTGCGAAGCTGAGTGGTAGCTCCACTTTTTTGACGCCTTCAGGCAGTTGCGGCTGTTCGTTCGTCGCCTTACGCGTTTTTTTCGCCGCGCCCTTCCCTTTTACTTTTCCCGTTCCGGATAGCACGCTGTCGGGCATCGCATCAACGACATTGAACTCGGAAGCGGGTCGCTCCCACTCGTCGTGCTCCTTGATCAACAGCCAGGGCTCTTGCTTCTCGCCTCGCCCTTTCATCCGCACCAGGGTCCAACGGCCATGCAGTTTCTCGCCGCGCAATTCGAATTTGAGCTTGCCGCTTTGGTAGCCTTCATGCGCGTCGCCCAGAGGCACCCACTCGCCGCGATCCCAAACGATTACCGTACCCGCGCCGTATTGGCCCGGCGGGATCACGCCCTCGAAACCGCCGTAATCGATGGGGTGGTCTTCGACATGGACCGCCATCCGTTTATCGGTGGGATCCAGGCTCGGTCCCTTGGGCACCGCCCAGCTCTTCAGCGTGCCGTCCAATTCCAGGCGGAAGTCGTAATGCAGCCGCCGCGCGGCGTGCTTTTGTATGACAAAGGACAATTCGCGCCCCCTAGTTCGGCCGCCCTGCGGCTCGCTAGTGATGCTGAAGTCGCGCATTTTGCGATAGCGCTGGAGGTTGTCGGGCATGGCACGCCGGATGCAGAAAAAGGGTTATGTCCTTTACATGGAATCATCATGCCAAGAGCGCTATGGAAAGGCGCGATCAGCTTCGGGCTGGTCCATATCCCGGTGGCCCTCTACCCGGCTGCGCAAGAGGATGAAATCAATTTCGATTGGCTGGATAAGCGGTCGATGGACCCGGTCGGCTACAAGCGAGTCAACAAAAGAACGGGCAAGGAAATCGACAAGGAGAACATCGTCAAAGGCGTAGAGCGCGCCAAAGGCCAGTATGTCGTGCTCAGCGACGAGGACATCAAGGCTGCCTACCCCAAGACGACGCAGACTATCGAAATCGAGGGGTTCGTCGATGTGAACACGATTCCGTTCTTATTTCTGGAACGACCTTATTACCTGGCGCCATCCGGCAAGGGCTCGGACAAGGTTTACGCACTGCTGCGTGAAGCGATGTTGGAGGCTGGGCGTGTAGGTGTCGCGCGTGTCGTCCTCCACAACAAGCAACACCTCGCCGCGCTGATCCCCACCGGGCCCGCGTTGGTACTGAACACTTTGCGCTGGCCGACGGAAATTCGCGCATTGGAGGAAATCGATTTGCCGCCTGCCGGAAAATCCGCCGCCGGCCTCAAAGCGGCCGAACTCAAAATGGCGCAACAATTGGTGAAAGAACTTTCCGTCGAGTGGAAGCCAAAAAACTATAAAGACAATTTCCGTGAAGCGATCATGACGCTGGTGGAGCAGAAAGCCAAAGCGGGCAAGACCGAAAGCGTCGAAGCGCTGGAGACCATCGATGATACGAACCGTTCGAATGTCATCGATCTCACTGCCTTATTGAAGCAGAGCCTAGGCAACAAGAATTCTCCCGCACGCAAGGCGCCCGAAAAAGCGGCGAAGAAGAAAACCGTCCCAAAAAGAAAAAGCGCCTGATTAGCGCTTCACTCGATTCTTCCCATGCTCGAAGCATTCTCCCGCACGCGTTCTGTAAACGGCGGCAAATCGAATGCAGTGCTCAGGGTTGCAAAATTGCATGCGCGCTTTTCATTTCGGGAGAGCCATGTGAACCTGCAGCTACTGTCCAGGAAGATTCTGGTTACTGTCGGCACACTAATGCCGATATCTTTGATGCCTGTCATAGCCGACGCGCACACGCTGTACCGCACCTCTCAGATAGGCCTTCTGCCCGATGATTTCGGATCCTTCGGCATTGATCTCAACAACGCCGGGATTGCTGTGGGCGACAGCAGTGATGATATGGGCGTCAGCCGCGCCTTCAGATGGAGCGTTTCGACAGGCCTGCAGGATTTGTCCGCCACGAGCGGGCGCGATTTAAAAACCGGCGCGGCGATCAACAATCACGGTGACATCACAGGACGTACGTCGAACAGAGCCTATGTGCTGAAGCCGAATGGTGATTACACCGAAATCCCGCTTCCGGCCGGCAGCTCTCATACGGTAACGACGGCGTTGGACATCAACGATAAGGGGCAAGTGGTCGGCAACACCATCAACGAATTCGGGGAGACGACTTCCATTATTTGGGACCCTATCAACGGGACCCGGCATATCGGCAATGCGTCGGAACGGAGCCAGGCGCAAGCGATCAACAATCAGGGGCAAGTCGTAGGCACAATTTTCCGCGGCAACTCTCAATTCGACGCCTATCTTTGGAGCGACGATCAAGGCTTGCGGATAATCGACGCTCCTGAAGATGAACAACAAGTTTTTTTTCAGAACATTGACGACACCGGTCGAGTCATGGGTACTGTTTTTGATGATGCCCTCGGCGCACCGGATCAGGCCTTCGTTTGGACCGAAACCGGCGGATTCGAATTGCTAGGTTTCCTCGAAGGCGGTAATTACAGCCTTGCAACGGATACCAACAGCGACGGCCTAGTGGTCGGATACGGCGCAGACACCGACTCGCTGAATGCTTTCGTCTGGAGCGAAGCAGAAGGCATGCTCGATCTCAACAACTTGTTGTCTGGCAATGATCCTTTGAAAGGCAAGCTTCATATGATCTATGCAACCGCGATCAATGATGCAGGCCAAATCCTGGTAACGGGCAGACTCGACAACGGTAATGATCAAGCGTTCTTGTTGTCGCCCATTCCGGAACCAGAAACTTATGTCTTCATGTTAGGCGGGCTGGTGCTCCTTGCGCGGAAATGCCTTAACCGCGAACCACGCTCATCCGAATCGCCAAGTCGTGCGTCGCTAATGCATTCGGAGTAAGCCCACAGCGCTTTTCCGCATCGATGCCAGCGGCACTGAACGCGGAGACTGCGGCATTTCGGGGATGTTAATTGCTGGTCCGAAAGCGTCACGCTGCCAGGAGACTGCGATGAAACGCTGCGCAACCGTCCGCCCTTCACGACACATCCTGCAATCCTTGAGTTTCGTGCTGCTCTCGACGTTAAGCGCAATCGCGGCGCAGGCGGCGCCGCGGTACAACATCATGGTACTGCCCCAGGCGCCACCTCAATATTTTCAAGCCGTAGGCAGCGGGCTCAACAATCATGGTGACGTGGTCGGCTCCATGTCTTATAGCGGCAACGACGGCAATACCTATTCCGATGCGTTCATGTGGCAGCAGGGCACCAACCATCTGAGGATCGTCACGCAGGAGTTCGGCAACCCCTTCCCTCAAGACATTAACGACCATCGCACCGTCGTTACGAACACACGGATCTGGCAGCCGGGAAGCGGATCTCAGCCAATCCCCGTGGTTCCGGGCAGCACACTTTCGGTGGGCACTGCGGTGAACAATGCAGGGCAAGTGACGGGCGTCTCAGTCGGCACGACGGGATCCTTTCTATGGGATCCTGCCACGGGCATTCGTGCATTGCCCGTCCCGGCGGGTATGGATCACTTCAGCGCATGGGCGATCAACAACCACGCGGAAGTGGTGGGGGCTGCCCAATTGGATGGTTGGCAGGAAGGCGGATCATTCTATTGGAGCGAAGCATCGGGGACGCGCCTCGTCAAAGATATCGACTTCACCGCGATCAACGATTTGGGGCAGGTCGTAGGTAATGCGAACGGCCAAGCGTATCTCTGGACCTTTGCAGACGGAGCACAACCCTTGGGTCTCCTTCCCGGGGATCCGTATGCGGCAGCGGTAGATATCAACAATGCCGGCTATGTCGTCGGCAATGGGTTCAGCTCTGGTTTCCTGTGGTCGGAGGCTGAAGGCATGATGGACTTGCGCGAGCTGGTCGTCGACTCCGATCCTCTGAAAGCAGATGTCTTCTTCTCGTCCATCATCGAAATCAACGACCACAACGAGATCCTGGGCGACGGATATGTGGGGTGGAATCGATACACGTTCCTGCTTACGCCGGTTCCGGAACCGGAGGTCTACGCCATGATGCTCGCGGGATTGGCCGCGGCGACGTGGATCGCACACCGGCGTCGGCGCGATCGGAGCTGAAGCAAAGTGGGCGGCGCGCCCTTCGCCTTGTTGCTCAGCTATCGCGCGCGATACGCATGCGAATCGCCAAACCGCGGGCGGTGTCTTTGAATTCCTGCACGGTTAGCACTCCGACACAAGGGCCCGCGCCCGCCGGTGGCGTTTCCCCTCGTGCAAATCGTGCAAGCAATGCCGCGGCAGCGAGCGTCGGCACATAAGGACCATCACCCTTCTCCGCGATCAAGTGCCAATGTGCTTGGCGCTTGTTGCCTTGCATATCAGTGCCGAAAACACTGACATACATGCCTCCGTCGTCCGTGCCCTGCTTGATGAATATTTCGCTCATCCATTTCAACGCAGCGGCGAAACGCGCGAGATTGGGCAAGAGGCCGACGCGATGCAGCCACGCCAGTAAAGCGAGGCCACCATGCATCGTTTTGAGTTCCAAGCCCGCACCGAAGCGCACGGTGCCGACCGGCGCGTAACGCGCGGGAAAGAGTTCGAGATCGGGCACATCGCAAGGGGCCGTCCATCGCGCTCCCACCGGCTTCGGATATGCATGCCTCCAATGTTTGCTCCAGCCCGGCACAGTGGTCCATGCACCCTCGCGCCAAATGCGAATCGGGTTTCCGGCATAGGTCAACACGGACGCCATGGTGGCGATGCCCCGCTCGGTTCGATTGGCGGGATGAATGCCCATGTCGATATGCGTAAGCCTGAAGTCCGGCCCCATGATCGCGAGCAACTCATCCACCACCGCACCTGACAATGCAGGCACCGAACTCGCGCCGCTGTACACGCACACCCCTGCGCGCTGCGCCGCTTCGTTCAAGCTATCGATGCGACAGACGAAGTCGCGGCCGTCGGCGAGATCGATGTAGTACACGCCCGCCTCGATGCAAGCCTTCGCGACGTGGTAGTCCTGTCCTTGAAAAGGTCCCGCCGTATGCACCAGTACTTTCGGTGCAAGTGAACGAATATTCTGAGTAAAGGCTGCGTCTTCGGTATCGAGCGCAATCGCGTGGAGATCGGCCGCCCCTTCGCCTAAGGAGGCGATGAAATCGCGCGCACGCTGGAGCGAACGACCGGCGACCCATATTTCGAAATTCGCGTGCTGTGCAAGCCGGCGCACCAGACGCCCGCCGAAAAAACCATAGCCGCCGAGGACCAGCACGCGCAAACGGTCGGAGGAATGCATTGCATCTCATCGAAGAAATTGAAGGCGGCGAAGCCTAGCACGGCGCGCGATTTGCGCAAGCGACGCAGATCGAATCGGAGCGTTCCTTGCATGCAACAGGACGGCGTTAACCCCAGGAGGCTGCGATGAACCCTTTGAAAACCGGTGCGCTCCTTCTCAGCCTGGGGCTAGCCGCTCCCGCTGAGGCGCTCGACTACAGGCTCAGTTTCGCCGGCGTAGTGAGCGGAATGTCAGGCCCAGTGGGAACGGTGGCGGGAAGTAGTATCGACATCGGCACCGCAGTGAGCGGTTCGCTCGTTTACAACGCGGATTCGCCGCCGGACGAGATTCAAAGCGGGCTGCACTATTACTACAACGCGATCTCCGCCTTCGATATCGCGATCGGCGAGTTCGAAGCGCAAACGCCCCCGGCGAGTTTTACCTTCATTCAAGTGAATGCAGGCGGCACCTTCGACGAAGTGCACATCAATTTAGGATTGACGGAGCCCTTCGCGAGCTTCAGTACCTTATTGAATCTGCAGTTGGGAAGTTTGAACGGCAGCCTGCCCAAAAGCCTGCCGCCGTTCAGCAGCGCGCTTTCGTCTGGCGGGACTTTTATTTTTGAAGATGATCCTTCGAACCCAGCGACCGTAGGCATCGAATGGACTTCGCTTACTGTAGCGGCGGTTCCGGAACCTGAAACCTGGGCATTTTTATTGAGCGGCTTCGCGGTTCTCGTCTGGCGTTTGACAGCCCGCACTTGAACGTTTGCGAAGGATCAGACCAGTCACACCAAGCCCGGCAATCATCATCAACCATTCGGCGGGCTCCGGAACAACGAGGGTTGCGGTCACTGAGGTAGGCGTATAGAGCCCGAAGACGTGTTGATACCCTCGTTCTAACGTAAAGGTGCCCCGCCAATCCACTTCGGCAAAAGGCGGAAAGTGCGTCGGTATGTCCAAATTCGAGAGTAGATCTGGCAGCATAGGCATAGGCGTTGTGTCCAAAGCCTGGAGCATTACGGACTCTACCCCCCAGTTCGGATATGGCGCCCCCAGACCAGTGTCCGCGGATAGAAGGAATGAATCTTTCACTTCATTGTTGAACCCGCGCCAGTCGTTCAACAATATCAAGTGGCTGGAAAGAAAGGGCGATCGCGGACCTCTGGTGACGTTCTCACCAATCCGCGCACCGTACTGGACTACCACGCCATACCAGCTAGATCGCTCGGGCTCGAAGGTATAGGGGCTGAGATCGATGGAATAGGGTTCAATGTCGGTTTCGTAAATGAAATAACCGGATACCGATGTCCCGATTTCAAGATCCACCTCGGATGGGATCACCGAAGTAGAAATATCCGAGACCACTCCCTCGTATTCGATGCGTACCTGTACAGCGTTCGCTGCGGCAGCGTGGGTAAGGAGGGCCAAGGCAATTAAGGCGGCGCGATATTTCATTTGACCCTCCACTAGATTCAGTTCTGCGGGGTATCCGTACGTTGCGTTACGCGTTTTCTTGGGGGCGTTACGCTTGAAGACGCGCGCTTAACCTTCGATTCTGTAACACGTAGCCTGTAACGACGAGCCCGCATAACAGCATCGTCCATTCGGCAGGTTCGGGAACAAGCGTCGCGGTCACTGATATAGGCGTATAGAGCCCGAAGACTTGTTGACTCCCTTGTTCTAGCGTAAAGCTGCCCGACCAATTCACTTCGGCAAAAGGCGGAAAGTGCCTCGGCATGCCCGCCACATTCGAGAACAGATCCGGCGGCGTAGGGGTCGTGTCCGTAAACGAGAAAGATATGGTGTTGATCTCCCAATCCGCCCCCAAACTCGAATTGGTGGAGGCAAAGAACGAGAATGAATCGACCAGCTCTGGGCCGCTCAAGGAGTTGTTGAACAATACCGATCCGCTGTCATCGGGTGGCCCCGGAACGCTAGTGACATCACCAATTTGCGCACCGAACTCTACGACCACGTCATCCCAGCGAGATTGCTCGATATCGCTGTACCAGGGCGCGATGTCGGTTTCGTAAATGAAATAACCGGACACGGATGTCCCGATATCAAGATCCAGGCCGGATGGGACCCCCGTAAAAATATCGGAGACCACGCCCTCGTATTCGACGCGAACCTGTACAGCATTCGCTGCGGCGGTGTAGGTAAGAAGGGCAAATGCAATTGACGCGGCGCGATATTTCATTTGACCCTCCAGTGGGGTGGTTCAATCCTGCGGCGGTGTGCCTTTATCCGCGCGCAATTGCGCGCGTTTCTTCCTTAAATAAAATCCCATCAAGCCGAGACCGCCTGCCATGAAGGCATAGGTTGAAGGTTCGGGCACTGCCTGGATGACGCCGGGGGGCGGGCTGACAAGATCGTCTATCGCTTGACTCGGCGATTTGCCGAGGCCAAGTGGGTTAACGATGTCTTCGGGCGATTTGCCGAGACCCGGAGGGTCAACGATTTCTTTGGGCGACTTGCCGAGACCAGGCGGATTGACGACGTCCTCGGGCGATTTGCCCAGACCAGGTGGGTTAACAATGTCGTCGGGTGACTTGCCGAGACCAGGCGGGTTAACAACGTCGTCGGGTGCCTTGCCGGGTGGGCTAGGTGGATTGTCTTGAGAACGTGGTTTGCCCGACAACGGATCGCGATCCGGCCCCTGCATGCCGTCGAGATCAACGGTAATCGGCGCCCGGCCCACGCTTGCAACCTTTTCCGGCGTGTCCGCAACGGCTAAAGTAGGCGTCCACAGTTCGGGCTCGGCGCGTGAGGGCAATTCGCGAGGCTCGCGAATGTCGAAGTCTTTTTCCGAATCCGAATGCCTGGCCACCGCGGCGTCAGGTTTAGGGGGCGGAGCAGCGCTTGAACGCTCCACAGCGGGCACTTCGGGAATCGGTTCGATAGGCGGACTGGCGATTTCGGTCGTCGTAGGCGTCGGTGATCTTCCGCGAAGCAGACCTTCGTTCTCTTGCACCGGCGCCTGGGTGGGCGTTTCGAGCGGTGCCGTCTCCGCTTGCGCGAACTGGATCACGCCCTTGCCACGGACGACAAACGCGTCCCAATAAAAACGATTCGGTCGGCTGGGGGGATCGTTGTCCGCCTCCGCGTTGGCCGCGAAACTATTAGGCGGCGCAGGCGGCTCGACACTAATGTTGCTCAAGGTAGGTGACGCTTTGCTGTCCGACGCGCCAGTCGCCGCTACTGCGATCGCGCTGCGCGCGTTTACCGAGACAGCTTCGCCATTCAGCCACATGGTGGACGCGCCTAGGGCGGGCATGTCGGGCACACGGTTTTCCATTTCGCTGAAAACAGTCGCCACCACGTCGCCGATTTCGCTAACTTTTAATTGCGAAAAATCCAAATGGTGCCAGACCAACTGAATGCTTTGAGCATCGATGCGCTCGATTTCTATTGCTTTGCGCAATGCCTCCTGATCAGCTTCGCTCAAAACAGCGCCGGCGTCGAAGGCCGCCGCGATGCCCAGACATAACGCACTCGCCCGTAAGGCATGCATTGCTTTGTACGTATCACCCGTCGCTGTGCACCGACAAATTGCGAACTCGATGTCGTTCTTTGGTAAAGAGGTCGAGGTTTTCTTTTTCACGGCTGCCTGAATTAGTCTCTGTATTGTTTGAAAGAATGATCGCCGATGTGGACACGGCAATGATCAGTCTGGCGTCTGCCTCCTGAAACGGACGGCTAAAGCCGTGCAGTGCGCGTGCCTGTTTCTTCTACAGCAAGAAAACAAGTCGTCGACTATGACAATGTCGCATTTCAGTCGAGCATGGCGAGGGTTGCACACATGTACACAATGAACGGGTATCGACTATGACAAGCGGCACGCCGGCCGCAACTCATATGCCCCTTCGAACACGGAAAAAACATGGATTTGTGCACCTGAATGTCGAGCGCTTTTACGAACTCTTTTGGAAGGGTCACAAGGACTTTACCGTTGTAAAGGAATGACACAGGTTCGTTCATTCCGAAGTCGAAGGTATGGCTTGTGCTCAAGAAGGCGGATTCGTTTACTGATGGATACTAAAAATGAAACGCCTCTTGGTTTTGCTCGCGATGTGCCTGAGCTGCTCGACAGCCGCGGCCATACCCATTCAATACAACGCCACTTTGAGTGGCGACACGCCGGCCTACGGGCAAGTCAGCGCGCTGGAGGTCGTCAACGGCACTTGGCTCGCGGAGTACTTCCGTTTTTATACCGACGGGGCCCAACAAGTCAGCATCACGGGTACGCGACTAGAGTCCACATACGATATGGCGTTCTGGGTTCTGAGTGGCGAGTTCGAGGACACCAACGAATTTGGCCTGCTGTTCGACATGAGCGATGCGTCCTTCGTCTCTTTTCACGACGATGAGATCGCACACGCGGGCCCCTTTGGCGACCCACAGTTTATCGGTGTTCTGGCGCCGGGCTGGTACACGGTTGCAGTGACAAATTTCGCCAGCACCGGACATGGCGGCAGAGATTGGATGTTCGACTTTATGTTGAACGCAGGTGGACTCGTGTCGCCGGCTCCCACAGTCAATATAGTTCCAGAACCTGCGGGGCTTAGCCTGCTTGGCGCGGCGCTTGTAGGCTTGGTGCTGGCTCGCCGTAAGCGTAAGGCTTGATTCGCTGTAGATGTAGGAGCGGCGACGGCACTGCGCATCGCTCACACACAACAAAAAGCCGGGTCACCCCGGCTTTTTGTTTTCTCACATCATGCTCAATTCATCGTGCTCAATTCCAGCGTCCGCTCGGACCACCTACGCTGAAGCGACCCGCGCCAAGCAACGCGACGGATAGCGCACCAAACAAGAACATGGCCTGCAGTTCGATCGCCCAACCACCGGTGTTGTTGAGATCCCCCAACTGGCCCAAATGCGCCAGGTACACCGCAACGAGCATGTTGCCGACCACGATCAACGCAGCCGGTCGCGTCCAGAAGCCGACAATGATCAAGAGCGGAGCGAGCACTTCGCCAATGTAGACCAGGTAAGCCAATTCGCCAGGCAACCCTGCGCCACCCACCATGCCCATTATTCCGCCCACGCCGCCTTTGAGTTTGGCGATACCGTGCATGAGAATGAGCCCCCCAACCGCCAGACGTAATACAAGCTTGCCCGTTTCCTCTGCCGCTGTACTCATCGATTCCTCCCCTGTGGATGCGCCGCTTGTTGCGGTCGCGGTGCCGCGATTCTACGCGCACCGCCGCGTTTAGGTGGCTATCAGGCGGGAGATTGCCAGCCGTGTAAAATCGGCGCGTTGAGCGGGGATGCGCGTGGCCGATACCGAAACCAAAAATTCAATCCAAGTCATCAAGCGGATGATGAAGCTGCTCGATGTATTGGCGCAGTCCCCCAATGCAGCCAGCCTGAAGACGCTGGCCACCAACGCCGAATTGCATCCTTCCACCGCACACCGCATCCTGACCGCGTTGGTCAACGACCATATGGTCGAACGCGTCGATCAGGGTAGTTATCGCCTCGGCATGCGCCTGCTCGAACTGGGCAATCTGGTCAAATCGCGGATCAGCGTGCGGGAGCATGCCTTGCCCCTGATGCGTGAGCTGCACGCAGAAACCAACGAGGCGGTGAATCTATCGGTCCGCCGCGATGATGAAATCGTGTACATCGAGCGCTCTTCGAGCGGCCGGCAATTAATGCGCGTAGTCAATATCATCGGCGAGCGGGCCCCCCTTCACATTACCGCCGTCGGAAAATTGTTTCTGCTCGAAGACGGTCCCGATGGGATCAAGGGCTATGCGGAGCGCACCAAACTGCCGACGTCGACGAAGAACAGCATCGCTACGGTCGCCGCGCTGGAAAAAGAAATCGCCAAAGTGCGCAAGGAAGGCGTCGCCTTCGACAATGAAGAAGCGGAATTGGGTGTGCGCTGCATTGGCGCCGGCATACGGGACGACACCGGTGCGCTCATTGCGGGACTATCGGTGTCGGCCCCTGCCGAACGCCTCAAACCTCAATGGTCGGCATTGGTGAAAGAAACGGCAGACCGCATTTCGCGCGCCATCGGATATCGCGGGCTCACGCTTTAATCGTGCAACTGATTCCCATCAAACCGGACGGCAGCCTGGTCGGCGGCACCGAGATATTGACCGACGAGGCGCGGGACGCGATTGAGGCCACCATAGGCTTGTATAACAATGTCGGCCATGCTCCACCGTGGATCGGGTATCTGGTTGTGGTCGAAGGCGAATGGGTGGGCGCCTGCGCGTTCAAATCCACACCGCAGGACAAGGCGGTTGAAATCGCCTACTACACTTTTCCGCAACACGAAGACCTCGGTTATGCGACCGCGATGGCTCAAGCCCTGATCACCATGGCGCATGCGACCGATCCCACTCTGATGATCCTTGCGCAGACCCTTGCCGAAGAAGGTCCGTCACCGCATATCTTGCGGAAACTGGGTTTCGAGCTCGCCGAAGAATTCGAAGACCCGGACGACGGTCTTCTGTGGGAATGGCGACTCGCGCCGCTTAGTAGTTAACAGATAACTGCTGGGCGCGTAGCTAGCCCGGCAATCAGCCCCTTCTAAAGAAAACGGAACGCCACTAGC
>DATEEW010000075.1:0-8473 GCA_035280965.1 Burkholderiales bacterium | reverse complement strand
AGGTTCTTCGCCAATTGCTGGCTGATGGTCGAACCCCCCGCCACAGCCCTGCCCTTCTTTTCATTTTTTTTGAGGGCGCGCTGAATGCCCTCCCAATCGAAACCTTCGTGGTCGATGAATTTGTCGTCTTCGGCCGCCACCACCGCGCGCTTGAGGGCAGGGGAAATGCGACTGTACTCAACCCAGCGATAGCGCAATTGCGCCTTGGGATTGCGCTCCCGCATCTCGCTCAACCGCGCGTCCATGAAGCGGGTTGATCCCACCTCATATTTGGCCCAATACAAGATATGGCCATAAAACCACAGTTGAACCAATAAAAAGGCGAGAACGGCAGCGCCCAGCACGTAGCCCGTCAGTTTCCAAGTTCTGCGGATCAATTCAACGCCGCTCGCAGTTGGGACAGGACAGATGCGGTAGCCGGTTGCACACTGCGCCATATGTAGAACGAAGCGGCCGCCTGTTCGACAAGCATTCCCAGGCCATCGGCACAGTACGTCGCGCCCTGAGAGCGCGCAAAAGCAAGAAAGGGCGTCTCGCCTTTGCCGTACATCATGTCGTAAGCCATCGCACCTGGGGCGAAAACGCCCTCAGGCAGCGGGGGAAGTTCGCTGCTCAGACTGGCGGAGGTAGCATTGATAACAAGGTCGAACACCTGTCCGGTCAGTGCCGCATAGGCCATTGCCGAAATCGGAAAACGCGCCGCCAACTTTTGCGCTTTTTCGACGGTGCGATTCGCAATACTCAGACCGCTCACGCCCGCTTCGAGCAAGGGCGCAATTACGCCACGCGCCGCGCCGCCTGCGCCCAGCAGTAATACGCTGCGGCCTTGAAGCGAGAATGCCCGGTTGCCTTGGATATCCTGCACCAAACCGACACCGTCGGTATTGTCGGCATAAACGCGATCGACATCGAAGCGTAAGGTATTGGCTGCCCCGGCGGCGTTCGCGCGAGCGGAAGCGTCGTCAGCAAGTATAAGCGCCTCTTCTTTAAACGGGAGCGTCACGTTCAAGCCTCGCCCACCGTTTTGACGAAACGCATTCACTGTCCCGCAAAAATCGTCCAAAGGTGCCAGGATTTTTTCATAAACGAGCTGCTGCCCCGTTTGCTGCGCGAACGCGGCATGGATCGTGGGCGACTTGCTGTGCGCGACAGGGTTGCCGATAACGGCGTAACGATCTGACATGCGTGAAATATACCTGAGCGCGGAGCGAAGGAATCGCCTTACATACGCGCCCTTCGGTCAATGTTTTTTAATCGCAGAAGATCGGCGACCGCCTTGTGACTTTTGCCCATGCCAGTCCAGCTTTGTCGCCTCGCGGTCTTCCGGCTGTTAATCGCTAAAGACCTTGTCGCCCGGTGCGAAGGTCCAGGTCCGCACGATGACCAACTCGTCATATTCGCGGCGGATATCGTCGGGGAAAGCCGAGAAGGGGGCGGCGAGTTGTACGATTTTCTCGGCCGCCCGGTCGAGGACGTTGTGCCCGGAGGGGCGGTCGACTTGCATGCTCGCGACCGTGCCGTCAGCCTTGATGACCACGGTCATGCGCAAACTGCCGTAAATGCGACCGCGCGCGCTGTCCGGATAGTTACTCGTACCCACGCGCTCGATTTTCTGCCGCCATTGCTCGACGTACATCGCGTAGCGTGCTTCTTCGGCGCGGGTGCCGAGGAATTTGCGACGCGGCCTTTTGTTGTATTCCTCGATGCGGCGATTGACTTCGGCTTCGAGCTGCAAGCTCATCAGTGCGGCGTCGCGTAAATCGGCGCCCGAAACATTCGGTGCCTCATTCGCTTCCTGGGCATTTTTCGCGGTCGGCGTGCTTACCGATTGCCTTGACTTGGCGGTCGTCATCAGTTCGCGCTGCTTCGCTTCCAATTCCTGTACACGACGCTGAGCGCGTTGAACATCGTCGCCTTGCTCGGTATGGCGCGAAACCGGCAAAGGCGTTTTGGCGCGCCGATCTTCATCGACATTGCCGCCGCCTTCCAGGTTGGCTTGGGCGATCACATCGGACTTGACCGGCTTGCTTTTGGATTTGGCGTTAACCAATACGACTTCCAGCGATTGTGGCGCGCTACGGATCTTGCCCAGATCCGGAAAACTAAATTGAAGCGAGACCAGAATGATGTGTACAACGACCGACACCAGCAATGCGATGGCCAAGCCGAGTGGCATGCCAGGCGGCGGCGCGGGTTGCAAATAACGATTCGGGAGGGTGTAAGCCACTTAAATTTCGGATCGATTTAGTATGTCTGCCTTTCAGGCAGGCGGCTTTTTATAGATGCAGCGTATTTGACTGTCAATCAAGTCTAATGCCTCGATCTCGACTGTGACCGCTGTCCCGGGCGGCAACTCGGGCAGCGAAGGCACCCGGACAACTAAGGGCAGATTGCTGAAACGCACGAGGTTGTCCCGCACAACGTCGGCAGACGCTTCCCGCACACCTTCTTGATCGAGCCAGCGCAAACACCAGTAGAACTCCATTTGTCGTTGAAATTCATCATAGGCAGCGTATGTGATTTCGAAGTCCCGCAATGCCGCCAGTAAGGCCTCGGACTTTGAAACAAAAGGCGGGGCTTCGTTCCTCAAGGCAGCAATCAATTGCCACTGGTTGATCAGATCGATGTAACGGCGCAAGGGTGAACTGGACCAAGCGTAATGGCTGACACCCAGGCCTTGATGTTCGGCGGCCACGGTGGTCATGCGCACTTTGCCTTCGCCCTGGGTACGGTAAATGGCAGCAATGCCTCGTTCGTCGAGCAACTGGCCCCAGGTGCGATTGACCAGAATCATCATTTCTGCGACCAGCTTATCCAGTGGGGCGCCGCGCTTGCGCGGAACGATTTCGACCCGCTCGTTTTCGACATAGAAACTGTATTCCACACGATCGATGGTATTGCCGGCTTTGCCGCGCGCCACTTCCAAAGCGAGCGCGAAACGGTACAAGCGATACAACTCGGCAGAATAGGGAATCTTCGGATCAACGCGACCGGCACCAAAGTCTTCGTTCAACTGCTCGACTTGGTGATGACGCAAGTTGGCCGCGACCGGCACATGTTCGATCCGGCTTTCGCTGCCCAGGATTTCGAAGCTTTCGGGATCGACGTCCATATATAAAGACAGGGCGGGCGGGGCGGCGCCTTCAGCAAGTGTGAAGCGCTCGACGATCTCCGGCGGCAGCATGGTGATTTTGCGGCCGGGCATGTAGGCGGTCGATAAACGCTCGCGCGCGATGCGATCGATTTCCGAACCGGGGCCGAACCCCAGGGCCGGCGCAGCGATATGAACGCCGACGCGCAGCCGGCCACCGGGTAATTCGGTGAGCGACATCGCATCATCGATTTCCGTGGTGGTTGCATCGTCCAGACTGAAGGCGGCGACGTTCGCGGTCGGTAAATCATCCGGCCACGGCGGCGCAGCCACGGCGGGAAACCGATCGCCTTGGGGAAAGTGCTCGAACAGAAAACGATCGAAGTGATAATCGTGAGTGGAAGGCAGCAACCCGCAAGCCTGCATCAATTTGGGCGCGGACAGTCCGCTGGTCGCGCATGCTTGTTCGAAAGCCTTGGTCTCCAGCCGATTGCGATCGGGTTTGTAAAGCAGATCGCGGACCATCGTTTTCAAGGCTTCGGGCATTTCGAAGACTTGCAACTGCGCCGACCAGGCTTCGATTTGTTCGGCCTGCACGCGTTTGCGTTCGAGTCCCGCGAGCGCCGCTTTGAGGGTATCCGCCGGCGCAGCGCGAAAGCGGCCGCGCCCTTTGCGATGAAAATACATCGGCGCCGAATGCAGTTTGAGCAGGATCGTCGCCCCCTCCATCGATGAGGGCGGATGACCGCAATACTCGGCCGCCAGATCGGCGAAGGCGAATTCGTCGTCGCCGCAACATTCCCACAGAAAATCGGTGTCGATCTCTTCGGCCTGTTTCTGCGCGCGATCGAGAAAATCGGTCAGCCCGCCTTCGGCGAAGCGCAGCAACACATTCGCCGCCTTGATTTTGCTGCGTTTGCCGTGTGGCGCTTCAACTTGCAGCGATGCGTCGGTTTCGCTCAGCACCGTGCCGACTTTGAAGTCGCCGTTTTCTTCGTATAGAACGTTCATGAATATCGGATAAGGGACTGCCGCCTACGGTGTCGCGTTCTCTTGCTTAGTGAAGGGTTCTGCTCCACCGTCCGGGCGCCCCTTAAAATTGCCTCCGGCATAACGCCGCAATCTGCGGCAAAGCCCCAGATCGTCCCCACAAATTTAGGGAAACTCTGATGCAAGAAACAACTTGATCATCGTTTCCTTCAAGGATTTCGGCGTACGCCGGAAGGAAGTGAAGCGGAGGAGGCAGGATTATATGTCGGACGGCAGTCCGGCGAATTCCAGAATGCGGGGGATGTGCGCTTGAAAGCTGCGCAAGCTATGGTCGCCGCCTTCGACAACGATTTGTTCGGCCCCCGCGTACTTTTGAACCGCAAGGCGAAAATCCAGCACTTCATCGCCGGTTTCGACAATAAGCAGAAAACGCCAGGGATCTCGAACCGGTACATCGAGTGCCCGCCATTGTTCGATATGTGCGGGGGTCAATTCGTAAGCTTCACCGGTAAACAGATTGGTTTGCGGCCCAAGATAGCGTTCCAAACGCTGTTGCGGATGGACTGCCGGATTGAGTAAAACGGCCCAGGCGTCGTGCTTTTGCGCCAAATAGGTGGCGTAAAACCCGCCCAAGGAACTGCCGACGAAGGTAAGCGGGGCTTGCGGGTCGTTAATACGTGCCGCCGCGACTTCCCGCTCCGCTGCCGCGATCGCAGCATTCGGTTCATAAATCAGCTTTGGGCATCGATAGGCCGCGCCCAGGCCTCGCGCTTCCATATCGCCTTTGAGCACTTGCGCTTTGTGGGAAGCCGGATCGCTGTTGAAACCGTGCAAATAAATCAGCATGCGGGAACGGTGCGGTCCTTCGCCCATTCCCTGAGGGCGGTCACGCGTTCGGCCATCACGACCGACAAGGGTTTGGTACGTTTCAATTCATCGACGAGCATTTGCGTATCAAGCGGTTTCTGGCTCGCATGGCTTTCGTACTTGGCTGCCACGATGGCTTGTTCGATTTCCGCACCGGCGAAGCCTTCACTCGCGCTCACGCAGGCGTCGAGATCGAAGCCCTGTGGGTCCAATTTGCGGCGACGTAAATGAATGAGGAACACTTCCTTACGCGTTTCCGCGTCGGGCAAATCGACGAAGAAGATTTCGTCGAAGCGACCTTTGCGCAGCAGTTCGGGCGGCAGTGCACTCACATCATTTGCCGTGGCGGCGAGAAACACACGCGATTCGCGTTCCGACATCCAGGTCAATAGCGCGCCCAGCACGCGTTTGGATAAACCGTCGTCGCCGGAGTCTGCCGCCAAGCCTTTTTCGAGTTCATCGATCCACAAGACGCAGGGCGCCATTGCCTCAGCGGTCTTGAGCGATTGCCGCAAATTGCGCTCGGTTTCCCCGTGGTATTTGTTATAGAGCGCGGCAAAGTCCAATCTCAATAAGGGCACGCCCCAGGCACCGGCGGTCGCTTTCGCCGCGAGACTCTTCCCGCTCCCTTGCACGCCTAGCATCAGCACGCCTTTGGGCACATCCAATCCCGTCGTATTGTCGAGATCGAGGAAAGGTTGACGTCGAAGTTCCAGCCAACGCTTGAGACGACCCAAGCCCGCTACATCATGCAATCGCGCGCTATCCGGCTCTAAAGTCAGAACGCCGTCCTCGCCCAGCATTTCGAGTTTCTGACGACCTATACGCGTGACATCGCTCGCGCTGATGACGCCGTCGTCGTGCAAAGCCTGTCGAATCAGACGGCGTGCATCTTCAAGCGGAAGGCCGACCAGACAACGCAGCAACGCATCCAGCGTTTCCTGTTGACCGCGCGCCGGCTCGCCTTGTTGTTTTTGCCAAAGCTGTGCTTCTTCTTTCATCAATGTGCGCAAGCCGTTCATGTCCGGCACGCTCAACTCGAAATGGGCGGCGAAACGGCCCACTTCCTCCGGGAGCCTCAATTCATGGCTCACAAAAACGAGCGTGCGCGAAGTCTTGGCATAGTTCAGCGCGACTTCTTTAATCAAACGAACGTTGATGGGATCTTCGAGGTACTTGTGCGCGTCGAAAAGCACGTAAATACCATTCTGCGGCGTGGCTTCAATGTGTTTAAGGCATTCGCGCAACTCATTGGTCTGCACCATGCGCTGACCAATGCCGACGCGGCGCAAACCTTCGACCACGCTCCATCCGAACAAGGCCCAGGACTCGAGGTTTGCAATGCGCTCGAGCAAACCGAATACGCGCTGCTCTTCGTGCGTCTTGATAACGACGAGCGGGAAACGCGATTTGAGAATAAGCGTGAGATCGCGCTGGTCATTCATGCTATGCCTTCTATGGGCGCGCCAAGCGCGCCATCAATTTATCGTGGATACCGCCAAAGCCGCCGTTGCTCATGACCAACACTTGATCGCCCGGCGCGGCCTCTGCCGCGATCGCTTCGACCAATTGCGTAAGCTCATCATGGCAACTCGCGCGCGCGCCTAAAGGGGTCAGGGCCGCTGCTGCGTCCCAGCCCAAACCATTCGTATAACAAAACACCCGATCGGCTTCGCGCAGACTGCCGGGCAGCGCGTCTTTCATTACGCCTTGTTTCATTGTGTTCGAGCGCGGCTCCAACACCGCGAGAATACGTGCCTTGCCCACGCGTTGACGTAATCCCGCGATAGTCGTATCGATCGCAGTGGGATGGTGCGCGAAGTCGTCGTAAACCGTTACGCCGCGCACTTCGCCACGCAATTCCATGCGCCGCTTCACATTCTGAAACTGCCCGAGCGCCTCGATGGCAGCGATGATTTCCACGCCCGCATGACGGGCGGCACCAATCGCAGCCAAGGCGTTATCGCGGTTATGCGCACCTTGCAACTCCCAACGTACGCGGCCTTCGACACGCGCTCGATAACAAACTTCGAAACTATCGACATCGACCGCGCCCACCGACCAACCATCGCCCGTACCAACACGTTCCAGTTCCGACCAGCAGCCGCGCTTCAGCACGCGGTCCAGCGATTCTTGCGCGTTGGCCATGATGCGACCCGAAGCCGGAATCGTGCGGACCAGATGATGGAACTGCGTCTCGATGGCAGCCAAGTCCGGAAAGATGTCGGCGTGATCAAATTCCAGGTTATTGAGAATCGCCGTTCGCGGCCGGTAGTGCACGAACTTCGAACGCTTGTCGAAAAAGGCGGTGTCGTATTCGTCCGCTTCGATGACGAACAAATCGCTTGCGCTATGGCGCGCGGAAACGCCGAAATTCTGCGGTACGCCGCCAATGAGGAAGCCCGGCTGCTTGCCCGCATACTCCAAGATCCACGCCAACATGGAGGAGGTTGTGGTCTTACCGTGCGTACCGGCCGCAGCCAACACCCATTTGCCCTGCAATACTTCTTCGGCCAACCACTGAGGCCCGGAAATATAACGATCGCCCCGATCAAGAATCGCTTCCATCAAGGCATTGCCGCGCGTGACGACATTGCCGATCACCCATAAATCGGGTCGGAGCGAGAGTTGCTCGACACCAAAGCCACTTTGGATTTCGATGCCCTGCGCTTCGAGTTGGGTACTCATGGGCGGATAGACATTGGTATCGCAACCGGTAACCCGATGACCCGCCGCTTTGGCGAGCGCGGCGACACCGCCCATGAACGTGCCGCAAATGCCGAGGATATGTATATGCATGGGGGCGAATTCTACAGGGGGTCCTCAGCGGTCACTGGTATGATCTTTCACAGTTTCACTCAGAGGTTCGAAGAAGAACCCGACGCGGATGGCCGAAGTCGATGCCTAAAGAAAGCAAAATGAAACAGGCGCAAATGCGCGCCCGCATCGCGGCCGCCGCAGCCCGACTCATGGCGGAAGACGGCATCGAGGACTTCGCACTCGCCAAACGCAAGGCCGCGCGCCAACTAGGCGCCTCGGACACACACTCGTTACCCGCCAATGACGAAGTGGAAGCGGAACTGATCGCGTACCAATCGCTCTATCAGGGCGACGAGCAACGGGATCGCATCCAGGAATTGAGGGAAATCGCCCTGGACGCAATGCACGCGCTGGAAGTCTTCAATCCCTATTTGTCCGGCCCGGTTCTGAAGGGGACCGCCGGTCGTTACGCGGATATCGACCTGCAACTCTTTACCGACGATCTCAAGGGCGTCGAGTTGTATTTATTGAATCGCGATATCCCTTACGAAGTAAGCGAACAACGCCACTACAGCGGTGACGAAAAGCGCGATGTGCAGATGCTGCATTTGGAATGGCAAGGAGTACCACTCAATCTCGCCGCCTATCCGGCCAATGACGAACGCCGGGCCCTGAAGGGCAGCCTGAGTGGCCGCAATATAGAAAGAGCCAATATCGACGCGCTGATGCAATTGCTGGGCACCGATGTTTGAGGCTTTTAAAAAA
>DATEEW010000074.1:0-3418 GCA_035280965.1 Burkholderiales bacterium | reverse complement strand
CTGCATGCGTGGCCGTTGCCGAGCGTAGCTTAAGCTTTTGCGTACAGGCATCGACGCGTCTTTCGCAGCGCTCCGCGAACCGGCAGCTAGGCAGGTCGCTTCGGCGCAGATCCGGCAGATTGCCGCTTACGGCGGCGAGCGCCCGCAAGTTCTTCGCGCCATGAGGTGTGGCGGCGATCAGCTTTTGCGTATAGGGATGGCGCGGTGTATCGAATAACTCCTGCGTGGTCGCGCTTTCCACCACATGACCTGCATGCATCACCACAATGCGATTGCAATAAGCGGCGGCCAAGCCAAGATCGTGCGTAATCAGGATCGTCGCCATTTGACGCTCCTGCGCCAACTCTTTCAACAGATCCATGATTGCCGCCTGCGTCGTTACATCGAGACCGGTCGTGGGCTCGTCGGCAATCAACAGCGAGGGATTACATGCGAGTGCGAGCGCAATCATGACGCGCTGACACTGTCCGCCAGACAGTTCGAATGGATAGGCGTCGTAACGGCGTTCCGGATCCGTAATGCGAACTTGCCGCAAGCATTCGACGGCGCGTTGCCGCAGATTTTCGCGCAGCGTTGTCGTGTGCCGGCGCAGCACATCTTCGATTTGCTTGCCGACCTTGCGAATGGGATTCAAAGCGGTGCGCGGATTCTGGAAGATCATCGACACTTCGCGACCGCGCAGCGCGCAGAGATCCGATTCGCTTGCGTGCAGCAAGTCGAAGCCGCCGAAATTTGCGCGGCCCGCGGTGATTTTTCCCGCAGCATCGAGAATCCCCATCAACGCATAACACAGTACCGATTTGCCGGAACCCGATTCGCCGACCAGGCCCAGCGTTTCGCCTTTATCCAGCTCGAAGCTGATGTTCTCCAGTGCATGCACAACGCCGCTGCGGGTGCGAAACTCGAGCGACAAGTCTTCAACGTGCAATAAAGGAGGTTGTTCCAGAGCGGCCAAGGCGACGCGCAAAGCGGGACTCATGTCCTGTTTCATCAGGTTCTCCTCCTGGGATCGATGAGGTCGCGCAAACCATCGCCCAGCAAGTTGAAACAGAAGACGGCAAGCATCAGCACTGCACCCGGAAAGAGCGCAATCCACCATTCTCCGGAAATAATGTACGTGGCGCCTTCGGCCACCATGATTCCCCACTCAGGCGTTGGCGGTCGTACCCCCAGGCCGATGAAAGAAAGTCCGGCGGCGTTGATAATGGCCCATCCCATATTGAGTGAAATCTGCACCATCATCGGCGGCAGCACATTGGGAAAAAGGTGAACGGCGAGAATACGCCAATCGCTATTACCGGAAAGACGTGCCGCTTCGACGAAACCCGCATCGCGCCGCACTTGGACTTCGGTGCGCGAAACGCGAATGTAGAAGGGCAGGTTGATGATCGCAGTGGCGAGCACAATATTGAAGACTGTGTTGCCCATCGCGGCGACGATGCCCATGGCAAGCACAAATAAAGGAAAGGCCATGATGGTGTCCGCCAAGCGGCCTGCAAAGCGATCTACCCAACCGCCGAAATAACCCGCGCAGCAACCCAAGGCATTGCCGACGATGAAGGATAGGGCCACCGCAGAGATGGCGATGCCGAAATCCAGTTGCGTTGCCACGATTACGCGCGAAAGAATGTCCCGACCCAGCGCATCCGTGCCGAACCAATGCGCCGATGAAGGCGGTTGCAGAGCGTTAATCGTATCGCTCGCCAGGGGATCGTAAGGCACGATGTAAGGACCGAAGAGCGCAAGCAATACAAATACACTGAATAATCCAAAAGCGCCCAACGTCACGAGGTTGTCGCTCAAGACATAGCGGGCGTGTTTGAGTGCTGCGGCGGTGGCCATCATTGCATCTTCACGCGTGGGTCGAGCAGGCTGCAGGCGATATCGATGCTCAGATTCAGCAGTACATACATCGTTGCCATCGTCAGCACGAAACCTTGTACCGGTGCGTAGTCGGAAGAAACCAGTGCTTCTACCGCGTAACTGCCGATGCCGGGCCAGGCGAAGACTTTCTCTACCAGAACATTGGAGCCGAGCAGGAATGAGAACACCATCCCCAGCGTGGTGACGACGGGCAGTAGCGCGTTACGAAAGGCGTAGGTGTAGAGGATCATCGGCCTAGACAGGCCGCTCGCGCGCGCAGTGCGAATGAAGTCGGAGGACAGTACGCCGAGCATGCTGGCGCGCGTCATGCGTGCGAGAGGCGCCATCACGAACAGCGCCAAGGTGACTGCAGGCAAGATCAATTGCGCGGCCGCTACACGCCACAATTCGAAATCGCCCACGAGCAGGCTATCGATCAAATAAAGCCCCGTCACGTGATCGGGCGGAGAAAAATAAGGATCGAGACGACCGATGGGCGAGGGCGACCAGCCGAGCAAATAATAAAAAATATAGGCGAGCAGCAGGCCAGTGAAAAAAGTCGGCAGCGAAACGCCTGCAGTCGTGAGCATGCGGCAAAGATGGTCTATCCAAGAATTGGGGCGTGTGGCCGCCGCGATTCCCAACGGCACCGCGACAGCGGCTGCGAGCAACAAACCAAGGAAGGTGAGTTCAAGCGATGCAGGCAGTCGGGTGATCAATTCTTGAATGACGGGCTGTCCGGTTGATAAGGAATTGCCCAACTCGCCACGAAACAGATCGCGTACGTAATAACCGAACTGCACGGGCAGACTACGATCCAGTCCGAGGGACTTGCGTACTTCTTCGACGGCTTCCGGTGTGGCGGCAGCCCCGGCAAAAAACGCCGCGGGATCTCCGGGAAGCGCGCGCGTAAGAATAAAAGTCACGACCACTACGCCGATGAGATTCGGAATTGCGCCGAGCAGGCGGCGTAGGATGTTTTTTGTCATGCCGCCGCTTTTTTCAGCACCATGGCTGCGTGCAGTGCTGCCAGCGGTGCTGCCCATCCGATAATGCCGCCCTGCGCGATGAGCATTTCGATGGCGACGCGCTTGAATTCTTCGAAATAGCTTTCGGTGCAGTCCTCGACGATGAGGCATTCGTAACCGCGATCGTTCGCCTCGCGCATGCTGGTCTGCACGCAAACCTCCGTCGTGACGCCTGCGAAAAGCAAATGGGTAATGCCGAGCGTATGCAGAATGTGATCCATCCCTGTCGCGCAGAACGCGCCCTTTCCCGGCTTGCGCAGCACGATATCACCCTTCTGTGGCAACAACTCGGGCACAAAACCAGCGCCCGGTTCGCCTTCGACGAGTACGCGGCCCATCGGCCCCGGATCACCGATGCCGCAGTCTAGATTGCCACGCGCGAGCTTGGAAGGCGGACAGTCCGAAAGATCGGCGGCGTGCGCTTCCTGTGTATGGATGACGCGGATACCCTGCGAGCGGCACAAATCCAGCAATGCTACGCAAGCAGGAACGATCTTGCTCAGACGCGATACATCGTTGCCCAGCAT
>DATEEW010000073.1:0-13774 GCA_035280965.1 Burkholderiales bacterium | reverse complement strand
ATTCATCGCGACTCGCAAATCGATCCCTGGTTCCTCGCGCAAATCGAAGACCTGATCCGCCAAGAGCGGGAAGTCAAAGGCCGCGATTTGGCATCGTTGAACAAAGACGAGTTGTTGGTTCTGAAGCGCGCAGGTTTTTCGGATCGCAGGCTCGGCAGGTTGCTCGGCACGACAGGCGCCGAAGTGCGCAAGCGTCGTCATGCATTTGGCTTGCGCCCGGTTTACAAACGGGTGGACACTTGTGCGGCCGAATTCGCCACGCGGACTGCATATATGTATTCCTCCTATGAAGAGGAATGCGAATCCAGTCCGACGGATCGCAAAAAGATCATGGTGCTGGGCGGCGGGCCGAATCGCATCGGGCAGGGCATCGAATTCGACTATTGCTGTGTGCATGCGGCATTGGCGATGCGCGAAGATGGTTATGAAACCATCATGGTCAATTGCAATCCCGAAACGGTATCGACTGATTACGATACTTCGGATCGTTTGTATTTCGAGCCGCTGACGCTTGAAGACGTGCTGGAAATCGTTCATGTGGAAAAACCATTGGGCGTGATCGTGCAATACGGCGGCCAGACGCCGTTGAAGCTTGCGCGCGATCTCGAGGCGAACGGCGTACCGATCATCGGTACCACGCCTGATATGATCGACGTGGCTGAGGACCGCGAACGCTTTCAGCAGATGCTCAACAAGATCAGCTTGAAGCAGCCGCCCAACCGCACCGCGCGAACGGAAGAAGAAGCGCTGAAGCTGGCGCTGGAAATCGGTTACCCGCTGGTGGTGCGTCCGAGTTATGTGCTGGGCGGCCGCGCGATGGAAATCGTGCATGAACAGAAAGACCTCGAACGCTATATGCGCGAAGCGGTGAAAGTTTCCAATGACTCGCCGGTGCTGCTGGATCGTTTCCTGAACGATGCGATGGAGGTCGATGTCGACGCGGTAAGCGACGGCAAAGACGTTTTGATCGGCGGCATCATGCAGCACATTGAGCAGGCGGGCGTGCATTCGGGTGATTCGGCGTGTTCCTTGCCGCCTTATTCCTTATCGAAAGCCTTGCAGAATCAGCTGCGCGATCAGACTGTCAAAATGGCGAAGGAACTAAATGTCGTCGGGCTGATGAACGTCCAGTTCGCCATCCAGAATTCGCACGACGACCGTGAGGCGGTCGTTTATGTGCTGGAAGTGAACCCGCGCGCTTCACGCACGGTGCCTTTCGTATCCAAGGCGACCGGTTTGCAGTTGGCTAAGATCGCGGCGCGCTGCATGGCCGGTCAAAGCCTGAAACGGCAAGCTGTTACCGAAGAGATCATTCCGCCCTATTTCTCGGTGAAGGAAGCGGTATTTCCCTTCATCAAATTCCCCGGCGTCGACACGATCCTTGGTCCAGAAATGAAATCGACCGGCGAAGTGATGGGGGTGGGCAACAGCTTCGGTGAAGCCTTCGTTAAATCGCAACTCGCCGCGGGCATCAAATTGCCCAAGGGCGGCAACGCTTTCATCAGCGTGCGCAATTCTGACAAGGCTGCCGCTGTCGAGGTCGGGAAACAACTCGCGGAACTCGGGTTCGGATTGATTGCCACAAAGGGCACGGCGGCAGCGCTTGCTGAAGCGGGCTTGAGCGTCACACCGATCAACAAGGTAACCGAGGGCCGTCCTCATGTGGTGGATGCCATCAAGAACGGCGACATCAATTTCATCGTCAATACTGTGGATGAAAAACGTACGGCGGTTAGCGATTCGCGCTCAATCCGTACTACTGCAGTTCAACAACGCGTGACCTACTACACCACCATCGCCGGTGCGCGCGCAGCTTGTGCCGGCATGCGACATATGGAGTCGCCGGTACCCTACGATTTGCAAAGTTTGCATAAACGTTTGCACTAACCCGGAACGATAAGCGATGAGCAAAATTCCCTTAACCGTGGTGGGCGCCGAGCGATTGCGTGCCGAGCTGCAACGTCTGAAAACGGTCGATCGTCCCAGTATCATCTCGGCAATCGCCGAGGCGCGGGCCCAAGGCGATATTTCCGAAAACGCCGAATACGACGCGGCCAAAGAGCGGCAGAGTTTCGTTGAAGGCCGCATTGTCGAGGTCGAAGGCAAACTCTCGAACGCGCAAATCATCGATCCCAAAAACATCGATTCGGACGGGCGGTGTGTGTTTGCCGCTACGGTAGATATCGCGGATGCGACGACAGGGGATAAAGTGACGTATCAAATCGTCGGAGACGACGAGGCGGATATCAAGGAAGGCAAGATTTCCATCAGTTCGCCGATCGCGCGAGCCTTGATCGGGAAATACGCCGGCGATTTGGCCGAAGTACAGGCGCCCGGCGGCTTGCGCGAATACGAAATCCTGGACGTGCGCTACGAATAAGGCGCGCGTTGGTACGCGCTATATGGGAGAGGGCAAAGCCAACGAAATCGTTGAGCCTGGAACTGGCGTGCCTTTTAGTGAAAAAAGCTTAAGCGAAAGCTCAGGCGGAATTGTTGGTGGGACAGACCACTCAGCCTTCGCCGCCGCTCGCCCCACCTTGGCCTTGACCGCCGCCGCCCTGACCACCACCTTGACCGCCACGGCCGCGGCCGCCTTGTCCACCGCCCCCTTGTCCACCACCTCTGGGTTTGCGTCGTTGTTGCGGTTTGACTTTAGTCCACACCGCGCCTGCTTTGGCCCCCGGCTTCCGTGGTTGACCACCTTGGCCCGACGCATCGCCCGTACCTTTGGCGCCTCCGCCTTTGCGAGCGTTGCGACCTTGGCCTTGTCCGCTGCCGGTTTTGGCGCGCTCCGACTGTGGGCGTTCCCGATAGACCACCAGGATTTTGCCGATATGATCGATGGCCGAGGAACCGGTGTTCGCACAGATGGTGCCCATCAGGTCTTCGCGCTCGTCCGCATCCTCGATATCGACGCGAATTTTGATCAGTTCATGCGCTTTGAGCGTGTTATCGATTTCTTGCAACACGCCGGCGGTAAGGCCATCGTTGCCGATCATGACCGTAGGTTTGAGCGGATGCGCGCGCGCCTTAAGCGCCCGCCGCTCGGCAGGGCTGAGAATTTTATTCATTCAACTATTTTTCGATTTGAAGAACCGCTGTTTTTGCGGATTTGCGGCCCGCGCGGTGATTCTTGCGGGAAACGGCTGGCGCCGTTTCTGCTCGCATTCTAGCAGGGTGATGCACCTGCGGCCCGGCCGCAGCCTAAGCTTTTAGGATTGGAACAGATGGCGCGCAGCAAGACAAGTAATGCGTGGATGCGGGAGCATGTCAACGACCACTACGTGCAACGTGCCAAGGCCGAAGGCTACCGCTCGCGCGCTGCATACAAATTGATGGAAATCGACGCCAAAGACCGCTTGTTGCGCCCCGGCCAGATCGTCGTGGATCTGGGCGCGACGCCCGGTGGCTGGTCGCAAATCGCCGGGCGCGTGGTCGGGCCAAAGGGCCGAGTCATCGCGATTGACCTGGTGGATATGGAACCCTTGTCCCATGTCAAATTCATCCAGGCCGACTTCAGCGAGGATAGTGGTCTGAACTTGATCGAAGAAGAGTTGGCCGGCGCCAAGGTGGACCTTGTACTTTCGGATATGTCGCCCAATATTTCAGGTATCGGGATGGCGGATCAGGCACGCAGTATCGGTTTATGTGAGTTGGCGTTGGATTTTGCGCTCAAACACCTACGTCCCGAAGGGGCTTTCCTCGTGAAATGCTTCCAAGGGGCTGGTTTTCAGGAACTTTTGGCGGCGATGCGGTCGGAGTTTCAGAGTGTGGTGTCGCGCAAACCGGACGCTTCGCGCGGCCGCTCCAGCGAAATGTATTTGTTGGCGCGCCGTTTGCGACCGAAGAACTGAATAAAAGCGGATTTATCCCGTTGACCGGGGGCTAGGGATTTTTTCATTGGGCGTAGAATAGCCCCGCGTGCAGAAAGTCTGCCAAGGAGTGGATTTGAACAGTCTCATCAAAAATCTGGTGATTTGGCTCGTTATCGGTCTGGTGCTGATGACGGTGTTCCAGCAAATTACCAATCGGCAGAGCACACAGCTGCCCATCCCGTATTCGCAATTCATCGACGAGGTGAAGGCGGGCAAAATTAAAAGCGTGGTGATCGAGGGTCATGTGCTGAAAGCCAAGACCTTCGACGAACGCGATATCAGCACCTATGCACCGGACGACAAAGGTTTGATCGGCGACTTGCTCAACGCAGGCGTGAAGATCGAAGCGCGTCAGCCAGAACAGCAATCGGTGCTTATGAGCATTTTCATTTCCTGGTTCCCGATGCTGTTGCTGATCGGCGTATGGATTTTCTTCATGCGACAGATGCAGGGCGGTGGACGCGGCGGTGCCTTCTCCTTTGGGAAGTCGCGTGCGCGCATGCTGGACGATTCGAATAACAACGTCACCTTCGCCGATGTTGCCGGCTGTGATGAAGCGAAGGAGGATGTGGCCGAACTGGTCGATTTTCTGCGCGATCCTTCCAAATTCCAAAAGTTGGGCGGTCGCATTCCCAAGGGCGTACTGATGGTCGGTTCGCCGGGTACCGGTAAAACGCTGCTCGCCCGCGCAATCGCCGGCGAAGCAAAAGTGCCTTTCTTTTCGATTTCCGGTTCGGACTTCGTCGAAATGTTCGTTGGCGTAGGAGCGGCGCGAGTACGCGACATGTTCGAACAAGCGAAAAAACATGCGCCCTGTATCGTGTTCATCGATGAAATCGACGCGGTGGGTCGTCAGCGTGGCGCCGGCCTCGGCGGCGGTAACGACGAACGCGAACAAACTTTGAACCAGTTGCTGGTAGAGATGGACGGTTTCGAAGGTAGTGCCGGCGTAATTGTTATTGCCGCGACCAACCGTCCCGACGTGCTTGACCCCGCGTTGCTACGCCCGGGTCGTTTCGATCGCCAAGTAGTAGTGCCCTTGCCCGATATGCGCGGCCGCGAGCAGATTCTCCTCGTGCATATGCGCAAGGTGCCGATGTCACCCGATGTAAACGCGAACACCATCGCGCGCGGTACGCCAGGCATGTCCGGTGCGGATTTGGCGAACCTCGTCAATGAAGCCGCGCTGTTTGCGGCGCGCTCTAACAAGCGTCTGGTCGACATGGACGACTTCGAGCGTGCCAAGGACAAGATCTACTTAGGAGCGGAACGCCGCTCCATGGTGATGACCGAGGACGAACGCCGTGCCACCGCCTATCACGAGTCCGGCCATGCCGTTGTCGCCAAGCTCCTGCCCGGGACCGATCCAGTGCACAAGGTCACCATTATTCCGCGTGGCCGCGCGCTGGGCGTAACCTGGCAATTGCCCGAACGCGACCGCATCAGCCTGTACAAGGATCAGATGCTCCATGAGATCGCCATTCTATTCGGCGGTCGTATTTGCGAAGACATTTTTGTGAAGCGGATATCCACCGGCGCGAGCAACGATTTCGAGCGTGCGACTTCCATCGCCCGCAACATGGTGACGCGCTACGGTATGTCCGACGCGCTGGGTACCATGGTTTACGGCGAAAACGAAGGTGAGGTTTTCCTCGGCCGTTCCGTGACGACACATAAGAACGTATCGGAGGCGACCATGCAGAAGGTCGATTCCGAAATCCGACGCATCATCGACGAGCAATATGGCCTCGCGCAGCGTTTGCTCGAAGAGAACCGCGACAAGGTCGAAGCAATGACCAATGCGCTGATGGAGTGGGAAACGCTGGACGCCGATCAGATCAACGACATCATGGCCGGTCTGCCGCCGCGGCCTCCGAAGCCCACGCCCAGCGTGACACCGACGCCGCCCAACAAACCGGATGCGCCGAGCGCGACCGCACCCGCGACGGCTTAAAGCCGCGCAGAATGGCGAGATAGCTCTAAACTCCGCAGCCCGCAGGCAATCCCTGCGGGCTTTTTCTTTCATGACACGCTGAATTCATGCTCCGCTGCGGTCCATTTCAACTTTCTTTGGCGCGCCCGCTCATCATGGGGATCGTTAACGTCACCCCCGATTCTTTTTCGGACGGCGGCCGCTTTTGCGATCCCGCGCGGGCAATCGAACATGCGCGACGCCTGGTGGAAGAGGGCGCGGATATTCTCGATATCGGCGGCGAGTCGAGTCGACCGGGTGCCGCTACAGTATCGATCGATCAGGAGCTCACTCGCGTCCTACCTGTATTGGAAGGGCTGCGAGGAATTGGGGTGCCGATTTCCGTCGATACGGTCAAGCCGGAAGTAATGCGCGCCGCCATCGGGGCCGGGGCTGCCGTCATTAACGATATATCGGCGCTTTCGGCGCCGGGGGCGCTGGAAGCGATAGCCACTTCGGATGTAGCCGTATGTCTGATGCATATGCAAGGCGAGCCGCGTAGCATGCAGACCGACCCCAGCTATGGCGATGTCGTTGCGGAAGTGCAAGACTACCTTCTGGGCAGGATGAATACGGTGTTGGCGGCCGGTATCGCAAAAGAACGCTTGATCCTCGACCCAGGTTTCGGATTTGGTAAAAACCTTCAACACAATCTCGCGCTTTTGCGCGCCTTGCCTCAATTTACGCGTCTTGGCCCGCCGCTTTTGATTGGTTGGTCACGGAAATCAAGCTTGGGAACGATAACAGGTCGTCCCGCGCAGGAACGAATGCCTGCAAGCTTGGCGGCAGCGCTGTTGTGCGCGCAGCGGGGCGCTAAAATTTTGCGAGTACACGACGTGGCTGCCACTCGCGATGTGGTGGCGGTATGGGAAGCGGTCGAGGCGCCTACAGACAGGTCGCCGCAGGAGAATCGACAATGAGTAGAAAATATTTCGGCACGGATGGTGTGCGTGGCCGCGTGGGCGAAGCGCCTATTACGCCCGACTTCGTTTTGCGTTTGGGTTTTGCGGCCGGGGAAGTGCTGGTGCGCCGCCGTAGCGAAACTTCACAACATCCGGCGGTGCTAATCGGTAAAGACACGCGTATCTCCGGTTATATGCTTGAAGCAGCGTTGGAGGCCGGTTTAGCGGCTGCCGGCGTAGATGTCATGCTGTGCGGCCCGATGCCCACGCCCGGGGTCGCCTATCTCACGCGCGCGTTGCGTTTGCAGGCAGGGATTGTCATCAGTGCTTCGCACAATCCTTACGCCGATAACGGAATCAAGTTTTTTTCGGCAGATGGTGGAAAGCTCCCCGATGCGGTAGAGCGTGAAATCGAGGAGGCGCTAAGCCATCCACTCGTCTGCCGGCCTTCAGCCGAATTGGGTAAAGCCCGCCGGATCGAAGATGCAGCCGGCCGTTATATCGAATTCTGCAAAAGCACTTTTCCCAATGCGCTCGATTTGCGCGGCCTGAAAATCGTTGTCGATTGCGCGCATGGCGCCGCGTATCACATCGCCCCCCACGTCTTCCATGAACTCGGAGCGGAAGTGGTAGCGATCGGCGACAAACCGAACGGCACCAACATCAACGATCAGGTGGGCGCTACGCATACTCAAGCGCTTAGCGAAGCGGTAAAGGCACAGGGCGCGCACGTTGGCATCGCCTTAGATGGCGATGGCGATCGCCTCATGATGGTAGACGCTGAAGGCGTCGTTTACGATGGCGATCAGTTGCTCTATGTCATCGTTGGGCAACGCGCGCGGCGCGGCAAGTTGGGAGGTGTGGCCGGAACCTTGATGACCAACCTTGCCCTGGAAGTGGCTTTGCAGGAGATGGGAATCCCTTTCGCGCGCGCCAAAGTGGGCGATCGATACGTGCTCGAACTTTTGCAGGAAAAAGGCTGGATGGTGGGAGGGGAAAACAGCGGCCACATCATTTGCCTGGACAAACACACTACAGGTGATGGAATTGTGTCCGCACTTCAAGTCCTGACGGCTATTTGCGACGAAGGCCGCTCGCTAAAAGATTTGGCTGGCAAATTAAAGCTGTATCCGCAAAAACTGGTCAATGTCCGCGTTACCCGTGGATTCGACTGGAAAGAGCACGCTTCCATTACCCAGGCTTGCGCGCAAGCCGAGGCGAAACTCGGGAAACGGGGCCGGCTGTTGCTACGACCCTCCGGCACCGAGCCGTTGCTACGAGTGATGGTCGAGGGCGAGGATGGCGCCGAAGTCGAGGCGCTGGCACAGGAATTGGCCGCTTGTGTGCAACGCGCCGCTGCGCTTGCTGCCGCTTAGAGATCGATTCGTTTATTTCAGGTTGGCGGGACTGTCTCGGTTTTGTAATGTTTCTGTAATACACCGAGCCTAAACTGCGCCGCGTGGAGGCTTAGCCTGCACCAAATAGGAGACCTGAATGAAGCAAGTCAAACTCAACGTGGCCCTTGTGGCGCTTCTGACAGCGGGTGCACTCCAGACCGCTCACGCACAAATTGTCAAAGTCGACGGTTCCAGTACGGTTTTTCCGGTCACCGAGGCGGTGGCCGAAGACTTCCAAAAATCCAAGAAAAATACTTATAAAGTGACTGTCGGTATTTCCGGCACCGGCGGGGGTTTCAAAAAATTCTGCCGTGGTGAAACGGATGTTTCCAACGCGTCCCGCCCCATTCTGAAAAAAGAAATGGACGACTGCAAAGCGGCCGGCATTGAATATTTTGAACTGCCGATAGCTTTCGATGCGCTGACCGTCGTGATCAATCCAAAAAACAGTTTCATCAAAAGCCTGACGATCGCCGAACTGAAAAAAATGTGGGAACCCGGCGCACAAAACACCGTTACGTCGTGGAATCAAATCAATCCCGCTTGGCCCAATGCGCCGCTTAAACTATTCGGTCCCGGCGCAGATTCAGGCACGTTCGATTATTTCACCGAAGCGGTGGTCGGCAAATCGAAATCAAGTCGTGGCGATTTCACCGCATCGGAAGATGACAACGTGCTGGTTCAAGGCGTATCGCGCGACACCAACGCACTAGGCTATTTCGGTTACGCCTACTATGTCGAAAACAAAGACAAATTGAAGGCGGTGCCCATCGTTAATGAAAAGGGCCAGCCTGTCGAACCTTCGCTCGAAACTGTAGAAAAGGGCTCGTATTCACCGCTAGCGCGCCCGATCTTTATTTATGTGAATGCCGCTTCGCTGAAGAAACCGGAGGTGAAGGAATTCGTCGACTACTATCTGCAGCATGGCGGCGAATTGGCTAAAGAGGTCAAATATGTGCCTCTGCCGGCATCCGCGTATAAGGCCAATGCGGAGCATGTCAGTAAAGGCAAAAAAGGCACCGTATTCGGCGGTACTGCTGAAGTAGGTGTCACAATCGATGAGCTTCTGAAGCGCGAAGCGAAACTGTAACGCGGTGCCAAGGAGAGGCGGAGGTGAGACTCCGCCCCTTTTTCCGTCCAACTGCCCTAAGGGGCGTGCTCTAAGCTAAACTTGCGGCCCCTAACGAATATGCCCGCTGTCTCTTCAAGCGGCCCTGTCTCGGCAGTGTCCTATACCTCCTCCGGTGCGACGAGCGCGCGTTTGGCGCAACGTCGCCAACGCGTTTGGCGCGAAAAGGCGATCGAGTCCGTCTTATTTTTAGCCGCGCTGGTATCGGTATTCACCACCATCGGCATCGTCTATGTGTTGGTGAGTGAGTCGGTCCTCTTTTTTCAGAGCGTGTCGATCATTGATTTTCTTACCGACACACAATGGACACCACTTTTCGATGATGCGCACTTCGGCATCATGGTGTTGCTCTCCGGCACTCTGACCAGTTCTTTTGTGGCATTGGCCATCGCGATTCCGCTGGGTACGATCATCGCCATTTATTTGAGTGAGTTCGCGCCCTTCAAGCTGCGCGAAATCGCCAAACCTTTCTTGGAACTGCTCGGCGGCGTGCCGACCATCGTTTACGGCTATTTCGCGCTCCTATTCGTCACGCCGCTATTGCAGAAAATCTACCCCGATCTGCCGGGCTTTAACTTGCTGTCGGCGGGCATTGTGATGGGCATAATGATCATCCCGTATGTGAGCTCGATCAGCGAAGACGCCATGCGCGCCGTGCCGATGAGCCTGCGCGAGGGTTCCTATGCGATGGGCGCAACGCGATTTCAGACGGCGGTAAAAGTGGTGGTGCCCGCTGCGTTCAGCGGAATCGCGTCGGCGTATATTCTCGGTATTTCGCGCGCGGTGGGCGAAACCATGATTCTGGCGGTCGCTGCAGGCATGCAGCCGAACTTGACCTTTAATCCGACCGAGCCCGCTGCAACGATCACCGCTTACATCGTGCAAGTGGCCTTGGGCGATCTGCCACATGGTTCGATTGGCTATCAAACGATTTTTGCCGCGGGCCTCACCTTAATGATCCTGACGTTGAGCTTTAATATTCTCGGCCACGTTTTGCGCAAACGCTTCCGGGAGGTGTACTGATGGCCGTCGCCGCACCCGATATTGGAGAGATTCGCGCGATTATCGCGAAGGCCAAGCGTTGGGACTTGATTTTCGCACTTTGCGGCCTTCTCGCGTTGATGATTGGCATACTTACATTTGCCAGTTTGTTCGCAGAAATGGCGATGAACGGTTTTCATCGTCTCGACTTGGATTTCTTCACCAATTTCCCGTCGCGCCGCGCAGGGCAGGCGGGCATCTTGTCCGCATGGATCGGTTCCACGCTAGTCATGCTGGTCACGGCACTGGTTGCGGTGCCGCTGGGTGTTGCCGCAGGTATTTATTTGGAAGAGTACGCGCCGAAGAATTGGGTGACCGACGTCATCGAAATCAACATCACCAATTTGGCCGGCGTGCCCTCAATCGTCTACGGGCTACTCGCACTTGGTTTGTTCGTTTATCAATTCGGCTTGGGTCAAAGCATTCTGTCCGCCGGCCTGACGCTTGCGTTGCTCATCCTGCCGGTGGTAATCGTGGCGACGCGCGAAGCGATTCGCGGTATTCCGCAAATGATCCGCGAAGGTTCCTATGCGTTGGGCGCGACGCAGTGGCAAACCGTGCGCGATCACATCGTGCCGTATTCTTCTGCGGGTATTTTGACTGGCGTGATTATCGGCATGGCGCGCGCCATCGGCGAAACGGCGCCGATTATCACTATCGGCGCGCTGACCTTTATTGCTTTTCTGCCGCCCAGCCCCATTGAAAGTGAACCGCCCTATTTGAATTTCGAATGGCTATTTTCGCCTTTTACGGTCATGCCAATCCAGATGTTCAACTGGACATCGCGTCCTGAGGCTGCTTTTCAGGAAAACGCCGCGGCGGCTGGATTCGTGTTGGTTCTAATGACGCTGGCAATGAACGGTCTGGCGATCTGGTTGCGCTATCGTCTGCGCAAGAATATCAAGTGGTAAGCCAAGGAATATGAACGTGCCCGACAACGCGATCGCAACGGAAAACAAGCGCAAGGCCGAGGTCAAGGACCTCAATTTCTACTATGGCAGTTTTCATGCGCTTAAGGGGCTAAGCATGCCCGTACACGATAAGAAAGTAACGGCGTTGATCGGGCCTTCGGGTTGCGGAAAATCCACGTTCTTGCGTTGCTTCAACCGCATGCACGATTTGTATCCGGGCAATCGATATGAGGGCGATATTCGCCTTTTTCCAGACGACACCAACTTGCTGGCTAAGGAAGTTGATCCCATCGAAGTGCGCATGCGTATCAGCATGGTGTTTCAGAAGCCGAATCCCTTTCCCAAATCGATATTCGAAAACGTTGCTTATGGACTGCGCGTGCGCGGTGAGCGCAATCGCCGCATGCTCGAAGAACGGGTCGAAACGGCGTTACGTAGCGCCGCTCTGTGGGAAGAAGTGAAAGACCGTCTTGACGATCTGGCAAACAATCTATCGGGCGGTCAGCAACAGCGGTTGTGCATTGCGCGTGCGCTGGCGACCGATCCCGAAATTCTGCTGTTCGACGAACCCACTTCTGCGCTGGATCCCATCGCTACCGCGAGCATCGAAGAGTTGATCGCCGATCTGAAGCACAAAGTGACGATTTTGATCGTGACCCACAACATGCAGCAGGCCGCGCGTGTTTCCGACTACACCGCGTACATGTATCTCGGCGAACTGATCGAGTTCGATGTCACCGACACGATTTTCATCAAGCCCAAGAATAAGCAAACGGAAGATTACATTACAGGACGCTTTGGCTAGAGCTGGACCGCTAACACTGAGCCGGGGACCTCCACTTGCTTTACCGTTTAACGCTCTTCTAGTACTGATGGCCCGCCTTTTATTCCGCTGACTCGCGCTATTACCTGTTGCAGCGTTTATTCACGGACTTCCCGGATTGACCCGGTTTCCATTCACGGGTAACATTCGCAGATTTCAAGATAAAGGCAGGTTCCTATCTATGGCTATGCGTTCAAAGTTGGTTGCCGGAAACTGGAAGATGCATGGTGGCCTTTCGCAAAACAGGGGCTTGCTGAACGCTATTATTGCTGGCACCGAAGGCTACACCGGGGCTGACGTTGCGGTATGCGTGCCTTTTCCCTATCTGTCCCAAGTGCAATCGATTTTGGAAGATACTCATGTTTCCTGGGGTGCTCAGAACGTGAGTCAACACGAAAAGGGGGCTTACACCGGCGAGGTCTCGGCTGACATGTTGACGGATTTCGGTTGCCGCTACGTCATTGTCGGTCACTCGGAACGGCGCGCGTTGTACGGCGAGGATAGCCGTACCGTCGCGCTTAAATTCAGGGCGGCTCAAGCGGCCGGATTAACGCCCATTCTCTGTATTGGCGAGACCCTTGACCAACGCGAGGCGTCCATCACGCAGCAGGTGGTGGCGGAGCAGTTGGACGAGGTCATCGAGTTGGCAGGAATAAATGCACTGGCGAACTGTGTGCTTGCGTATGAGCCGGTATGGGCGATCGGTACCGGTAAGACTGCTACGCCGGAACAGGCCCAGGACGTGCATCAATTCATTCGCAACAGAATTGCCGCAAGCGCCGCGGAAGTGGCTAATGAATTGAAAATTCTTTATGGCGGCAGCGTCAAGGCGAGCAACGCCGGTGAACTGTTCGCCATGCCTGACATCGATGGGGGACTAATCCGCGGAGCATCGCTCGTAGCCGATGACTTCATTGTCATTTGCCAGGCAGCGAAAACTTAAATCGTATGAGGTAGGCTTTTGGAAACAATCATCTGGATATTACACGTTATATCCGCCGCCGGCGTCATTATTCTGGTTTTGATGCAACACGGCAAAGGGGCCGATATGGGCGCTGCGTTTGGCAGCGGTTCCTCGGGCAGCCTGTTTGGCGCCAGCGGTTCCGCAAATTTCCTCAGCAGGACAACCGGGGTACTTGCAGCCGTATTTTTCATGACAAGCCTGGGGCTCACCTATCTTTCAACCAACAAGACAGAGGGTGGGGGTGTGATGGACAAAGCGATGCCGGCCAAACCTGTCAAACCCATAGAGACCGCTCCGGCAGCGCCTGCAGGGGAGGGCCCTTCCAAGGCAACAGAAATACCTGAATGAGTTAATGCTGAGCTAATTGAACAAACGGTGAGAGCCGCGCTCTAACCAGATTACGCTTTCAGACTTGCACTCAAATTAAGCCGCCGACGTGGTGGAATTGGTAGACACGCCGTCTTGAGGGGGCGGTGGCGAAAGCTGTGCGAGTTCGAGTCTCGCCGTCGGCACCAATAATAGAAAGAATAGGGCTGAGAGCCAGGTTGGCATGGGGAAACCGATGTTGCCTGGAGCTTCGTCCTACATATTTTTAGTTAATTACATGCTCGAGAATTATTTTCCTATCCTCCTGTTCATATTTGTCGGCCTCGCGATAGGGGGTCTGGCGATGGGATTTGGATGGCTATTTGGTCCCAATCGTCCAGACAGCGAAAAACTGTCGCCGTATGAGTGCGGCTTTGAAGCATTCGAAGATGCG
>DATEEW010000072.1:0-6506 GCA_035280965.1 Burkholderiales bacterium | reverse complement strand
AGCCATTTGAAAGCCTTTCGAGAAACGGATGTAGTCCCTGAGATGCTTTAATCGGCGCTGCCCAGCGTTTATGAAGGGCTGGATTTTCGATATTCGGTAAAACTTCCGCTGTGATTCAAATGTGCGGAGTTGAGCAACATGAAAGCAAGTACTAACTTTTAGCGGTGCGACTTTGTTGCTGGGCTGGTGGGCCGCCGGGAAGCTTTGATTTACCCGGCGGAGGTCCCACAGTGGCAAGCCATGCTTGCCGCTCAGTTGCCGGAAGCCAGACCGTTTTTGGTCTTGGTCGGCGTGAAGTCCACAGACAATTTCAGGAAAAGGCCGTAAGCAACAGCAGCTACGCCAAGTACTTGAAGAACCACTACAACTGCATCGACTAAACCGCTCATTTGGAGTTCCTTATTGTTTCAATGTCGCCACATTGGCGACGATTGAATTGTGGGCTCAGGGCAAATGAATGGCCAATCAATTGTTTTGCAGCGCCGCATAATATTTGTTATGTCGATTAAAATTTAACTAAACATTAATGAAACAAATATTAAGCATCGATGGGAGCAAGTGCTAGGCAATCAGAATGACACGGTAATCGTTTACGTTGGTTCGAGTGGGGCCCGTAACAATTAACTCATTGAGTTGATTGAAAAATGTGTACGCGTCATTTCCTTCGGCGAGCTGTTTTGGCTTTAAGCCCGCCGCTTCTGCGCGTTGCAGGCTATCCGGGCCCATGAGAGCTCCCGCATTGTCTTCGGATCCATCGATACCGTCGGTATCGGCCGCCAAGGCATGTACGTTGGGCAAACCTTCCAGATCGATGGCCAATGAAAGCAAGAATTCGGTGCATCGGCCGCCTCTGCCATTACCTTTGACGGTGACTGTGCACTCCCCGCCGGAAATCAAGGCGACGGGTGTTGTGAAGGGTTCGCCGTGATCACGAATCTGGCGCGTCAAAGCCGCGTAAACCTTGGCTACTTCACTCGCTTCGCCGGTCACGCTATCCCCCAAAACCACGGGCGTGATGCCCTGTGCGCGGAAGAAAGCGGCGCCTGCCTGCAACGACTGCTGCGCGGTCGCAATGATGACGTTCTCGACGCGCGAAAAGATCTTATCGCCCGGTTTCGGCGTTTCGGCGATTTCGCCGCGCGCGCCGCGTTCCAGATGATTCACTACATTCTGCGGGGCCTTAACTTCGTAGCGTTTGAAAATATCCAGTGCGTCTTGATAGGTCGTGGGATCCGGCGAGCAAGGTCCCGATGCGATATGGGTGGGATCATCTCCCGTCACATCGGACACGATTAAGGCAAGCACTTGCGCTTTCGTCGCGGCAGCGAGACGGCCCCCTTGTACGACGGAAAGATGTTTCCTTACGGTGTTCATCGCTTGGATCGGAGCGCCGCAACGGAGCAATTCCTTCGTCGTCGCCTTGAGCTCATCCATGCTGATTCCTTCAACAGGCAGCGAGAGCAGGCTCGAGCCGCCACCGGAAACAAGGGTCAGAAGCAAGTCGTCTGGTCCGAGGGTTTTAACCAGACGCAGGATTTCGCGTGCCGCTTGTTCGCCGCTCTCGTCGGGCACAGGATGTCCGGCTTCGATGATTTTGATGCGATTGGTCAACAGGCCATGGCGGTAACGGGTAATCACCAGTCCGTCGAGGGACGCGTTGGCCGGCCAGTTCTGTTCCACTGCAAGCGCCATCGAGGCGGCCGCTTTGCCGGCGCCCACAACGAGTGTGCGGCCCTTGGGTGGTTTGGGCAAATACGCGGGGAGAATTTTGAGCGGATCGGCGGCGGCGACAGCGGCATTGAAACTGTCGATCAGAAGCTGGCGAGGATTCATGCGGGACTCGAAAAATGAAAAAGGCGGCACGCGCAGAGACGCGGTCGCGAGGCGCGATTTTAAGACCTAAAGCACGATTCCGCTTGGGAGTATTTGATTAAGTGCCGAGGTGATCGCGAGTGCGGGGCTGCGGAGGGCGAAGCAGGTTGCATCGGCTTCATCGATGGATGCGACCCCGCAGCAGATAGGAAATGTGCCGATACCCACAGCCCTATATGTGCCTCTGCGGTCACATCCCCTAAAGGGAAGGTGCCCCGGTCTACGCGCCGGCACATGCTGTACGAGCGAGGTTAAAGTAAAACAACGCTTTGAACGCTTTAAGCTGGCGATATCCTGCATCGATAAACTTTAAACGGAGCTCGCCTTGGATTCCGCATCGCTTTAGAGGCGTCCGGCCCGCTTGATGTCTAGATAACGATTTACCAAGGCAATTGGTAGCGCGGCCGGCTCCACATCCAGACAAACGGCGCCATGATGAGCGAGGCGTTTGAAACTCAGTTCGCGATGCTGCAAATATGCCGCCGTGGCGGCGTGCGTGAGGGCGGCGTCCAGATCGTCGATGGGCTCGGTCAGCGCGTGGTTGAGGATTGTTTCGCGCAAACTGGCAAAAAGCACCAGATGGCGCGATTGCAAGAGCCGCAAGGCGGGGGTCAGCGTGTCGTCGTCCTCGTCTCGCATATTGGAAAGCACGACGACCAGCGCGCGTTTTCGCAATCGCTTCATCAAATCGACCGCCGCGCTGTAGTAATCGGTGGCGGCATGCGTCGGTTGTAAGTCGTAGACGCTGTTCAAAATGATTTCGATGGTCGCCTGCGATTTGCGGGGCGCGATATAACGCGCGGGCCCGGACATCGTGGCCAGGCCCACCGCATCGCCCTGGCGCAGTGAAACATAGGCAAGGAGAAGCGCCGCATTCAAGACGTGATCAAAATGCGAAAGCGGCCCGTCCTGCGCGGCCATGCGGCGACCGCAATCGACGAGTAGCACGATCTGTTGATCACGCTCGTCCTGATATTCGCGCGACACCAGTCTATGCATGCGCGAACTGGCTTTCCAGTCGATCTGTCTTTGAGTATCGCCTTCGCGGTATTCACGCAATTGGTGAAAGTCCAACCCTTCACCGCGACGGCGGCGTTGGAGAATGCCAATTTGCGATAGGCGATGATCTGTCGCCAACAAAGCAAACTTGGTCAGCGCAGCGAAGTTCGGATAAACACGCGTATGCGAAGGCAGGGGAAGGTGACGTTGCCTCGTCCAAAGTGCTAGCGCCGAAGCGACACGAATTGCCACATGCTCGAAACGCAAGTCGCCGCGGGATACAGGACGCAGGCGATAAGCGATTTCCGTCCAAGCATTCGCGGCGATACGCAAACTTTGGGGTTGATCGGATATTTGTACACCTGCCGGATAGCAATCGTGGACTTCGACTGTCAGCGGATAGCGGGCATGATTGTGGATACGTAGTTTCACTTCATGCTCAACGCCCAATGGTAATGATGTGGCAATGGTTCGGCTCGCCGTCGGTTCGTGCGTTTTGAAGAGCGCGAAACCGTCAACGATAGCGAGCGCCGCGAGCGCCGCTGCGATCGCTATCGCCGGACTAAGGTATTGCGGCCAGATTGAAACAAGCACGGCCATGCCCACCAGGGCATAAGCCAGTGCAGTGAGGCGTCGAGTGGGGATCAGCACGAGGCGTATCTTCGAAACGCGTTCAATTGCGCGGCGCTTCCACTTTATCGAGCATCGCCTTAAGCAAGGTATCGCTGTTGTGACCTTCGATTTCCACTTCGGCGGACGGGGCGATGCGATGACGCAGGCAAGGTAACGCCATTCGCTTCACGTCGTCGGGCGTCACAAAATCGCGGCCCGCGATCAATGCAGCGGCGCGGGCGATACGTGCCAACGCAATACCGCCGCGCGGGCCGGCGCCCGCCGCGATGCCATTCCAGGTGCGCGTCGCGCGCACGATCCGAATTGCGTAATCGAGCACTTGGTCGTCGATGGAGACATTTGCGGTAATGGTTTGAAGGGCGATGATGGTCGAGGGTTGCACGATCGGCGCGATGCTTTCCACATTAAGCTTGTCGCCCACCTGTCCGGTGGTGATTTTGCGAACCATGGCCGCTTCCTGATCAGCCGGCGCGTAGTCGATACGCACTTTCAATATAAAGCGATCAAGCTGCGCTTCCGGTAGGGCATAGGTACCTTCGTGCTCGATCGGGTTCTGCGTCGCCAACACCATAAAAGGCGGGTCGATTCGATGGGCGACCCCTTCAATCGTGACTTGGCCTTCCTGCATTACTTCCAGCAACGCTGCCTGGGTTTTTGCGGGAGCGCGGTTGATTTCGTCGGCCAGTAAGAGATTGGTGAATACCGGTCCGCGCCGAGTGACGAACTGACCGCTCGATTGATCGTACAGCGTATGTCCAGTGACATCCGCGGGCATCAAGTCGGGCGTGAATTGGATCCGCGCGAACTTGCCGTCGAAGGTTCGCGCCAGTGCGCGTACGAGCAAGGTTTTGCCGAGCCCGGGCACGCCTTCGATTAATACGTGTCCGCCCGCCAGCAGCGCGGCAAGCACTTGCTCGACCACCTCCGCTTGGCCGACGAAGGCGCGCGCAATCTGTTCGCGCATCGCGCTCACCACTTTGACCGCTTGTTCGAGTTTGTCGCTCGGAATATTGTTCATACTTGCTCTCCCGGTAAGCTTTTAGTCTGCGGTTGCAGCTTTTCCTGCACCCGTTGGTAAATTTGTATGCGCTGGATGAATTGGTTTTCGTTCGTCGCGCCGCCCGCCATCAGCAAGCGTTTTGCATCTTCCTCGTGTAAATCGAAGCGTCGCGCCAGGTAAGTGATCGTTTCGGCTTTCGACAGGCCTGCCAACTCCGGATGAGCGCGTGCGATGCGTCGCCATGTTACGTCGCGCGCTGCCTCCAAAAGTTGAGGCCCGCCTTGAGCGCGCCATTCGAAACGACCGCAAGCGCGCAAATGTTCCAACAAACTCCGTCGTTCGCGTTGTGGGTCGGGCGCGATCGGACCGAAGCGCGGCCCGATGCGCCAAAGCCAGAGTGTCAGCGCCAAAGCACCCGCGCATAACACTGTCCATGCGTTTTCGGCCAGCCAATCCCACAACGAAAGATCTTCAGGCTCATTGAAAAATGAGATGGCGCTGCGTACCGGTGCCAGTTCTAGCAAGGCGTACAAGATTTCCGCGTGGTCGTGCTTGCCGAGGGCGCGGTTTTCCATGAACCACATGCTGTTGAGTACCGTCACATATCCATCCCCGTAGCGGAAATGCAGCACATGGTTCGCATTCTCGCTGCGCGCGTAAAGCAAGGAATCTTCACGTTCGATGCTTTGCCACTCATGCATCTGGGCTTTCAATGTCTGTTCGCGATCAGGAAATTCGAACTCGACCAACGGCCATTCGCGTTCGCGCTCGTCTTCATCGATCGCTTCGCGACTTACTTCGAACGCGTCGAGCAACGCGTCTGATTTTTCGGCGCTAAGATCCTCAGTAATCAAGTAGCCGCCGTGCGCCACCCAATCAAGCAAGGCTTTGCGTCCGTTCGGCGTAAGGATTTCACGCGCTTCGCCGATAACCAGAACGCCCTTGGGGGGCAACCGGTTGATGCCGCTTACGCTGCGCAATTCATCGGCCGGCGTGCCCAATTCGACCATTAATCGTTGAGCCGCCAGATAAGGATTGCGCCGAGCCTCTCCGCGCAATCCCACCCATTGACGGTAGTCAACGTAGTCGAAATTGTTGAAAAACCATACGGTGCCTAAGGTGCCGAGAACCAAGATCGACAGACCGATGAGGATGCGGGGATTCATGCGACGACCTCGCTCTCGCGGAAGTGTGCATTCCATTCGTCGCAGAGTGCCTCGGCGCGCGTAAGCTCCGGCAAGCGTTTCGCATAGGCCGTGTAACGCCAAGCGTCTATCAGTTCGGAGAAATAGCGCGTGCCTTCGAGCGTCAGAATGCCGCGCGCGGCACGCAGACAATCGCCTTCGGTGTCGCCTTCGGATAAACGTACTTGTTTGCGATGCACCAAGGCCGATAAGGCGCCGCGATAAAGTAATGAAAGCGCTTCTCGGATTTTGGCCTCGCGCAATAGCGCGCTGGCCGCCGCCGCGACGTCATCGGGCAGCGATTCGGGTTTGAGTTCAAGTCCGAACATAACTTCGGGCGGTCGATAGGCTTCTACTTTGGCACCGCGCCAACCCCAGTGCCGCATGGCCGCACGAATCAAGTAGAACACGACGACCGCGGCGCCGACCCAAATGAAAACCTGCACTGCGCGCGCCAACGCTTGCGCGAGGGCCACCCAAAATTCGGAGGGCTTCTGAGCCTCTTTTTCTTTCTTCAACTCGCCGCGGTATTGCCAACGCTTGCCTTGTTTGTATTCCTCGAAGGCAGGATCTTTCAAAACCTTCTTGATCGTTTGTGCCGCGCGTTCTTGCTCCGCTGCGTATGTGTTCGGGACAGAAATGCTGATAAGACAAGCACTGAGGATGAGCAATGTCGCGCCGTGTGCGAAACGCCGCGCCAGTTTCCGTAAGGCGATTTCGATGTCCCACCCCTCGAGCGTCGCGCGTCGGTTCAAGTACAAGGCAAAACCGGCGCACACATAAAAAGGTTGCACCATTGAATATGCCAGTACGAGGCA
>DATEEW010000071.1:0-3499 GCA_035280965.1 Burkholderiales bacterium | reverse complement strand
TGCTCACCAGCGCCAAGCCAGCACCAAAACCCAAAAAAAACACGACAATCAAAATGCCGAAAAGCAAAAGCGCGTCCATGACGAGCTCCTTACATCCCGCCCGCCCCCTCAGCAAGCGTGGGGCTCCCTACTTCAGGCTAGCAAACCCTTACCGCCTTGCAAGCGTATCGAACGCGTTCGATTTCGACTCATTAAACCTACGCCTTGTAGGCTACTGGAACGCACACAAGACATTCGTCCGTATAAGGATGTAGCGCAAGTCTTTGTTTTGTCGCTTCTCGCTTAGCGAAGGCAGAAAGCCCGGCTTGAACCGCCTTTTATCGAGCGCTGGAATTGATCGTACGTGGAGGGCATCTGTTCTTTCGATACACGTCGAAATCTGATCACGCGCGCCCCGCCACCCGAGGCCTGCCCGAGATGGGGCAGTTCCATTCTACTGAGGCGCGGTGTCGAAAACGAGAAGCGCCTAAGCGGCCCAGGGCTGTCCGTATTTGGCGCTGATCGGCGGCAAACTTTTGACCGCGTCGACGGCCAACGTGCCCAACCCTTCTCCACCAGCTTGCACATGCGCAACGATTTGCGTGCGCATACGCGGATCCCAGAAACGCTGGATATGTCCGGCTATGCCTTTCACCGCCAGCGCGCGATCTGGCTCGCTGCGGAAGAAGGATTCGATCTGATTCGCCATTTTGACAAGTAGCTGAATATTCATGATGTCAGGAAGTGGGGGTTAAGGATTCGGTGAGGCGCTCGGCGCCGGTGTAAACGGTATAGCGGTTCGCGCGGGCAAAAGCGACAAGAGTGATGCGACTTTTTGCGGCAACCGTAATAGCCAAACTGGTCGGTGCAGACAGCGCTACAAGCGCTTGGATACCGACAGCCGCTGCTTTCTGCACGATTTCATGACTGGCGCGACTGGTCATCAATACCGCGCCTCGATCGAATGCTCTTCCGCTTTGCACCATCGTGCCAATCAATTTGTCGAGGGCATTATGACGACCGACGTCTTCGCACAATAGTTCGATTTCGCCTTGCGCATTGAACCAGGCCGCCCCGTGCGCAGCACCGGTGGCGCGATTGATTGCTTGCATTTCCGGCAATTCGGACAAAGCGCGGCGAATAGCGGCATCGCTCAATTGAAGTGTGAGCGGCACTGCCGGCGAGCGGCGAATCGCCTGGGCAATGCTTTGCGCGCCGCAAAGCCCGCAACCGACGCTGCCGGTGAGAATGCGCCGCTTACGATCCAGCGCACGATGACGGGTGGCGTCGATACGAATATCAAGTTCGATACCCTCTTCCAACACCTGCACCTGCACTGCGTGAATCTCCGACGGCTTCTTCACAACGCCTTCGGTGAGCGTGAAACCAATGGCGAAGGCCTCCATTTCGGCAGGCGTCGCCATCATCACCGCGTGCGGCGCCCCGTTGTAGCGCACGGCTACAGCGGTTTCGGCCGCCACAAGGTCGTCGCACATTTCTGTACGAGAACCGTCGTGGCGCTCCGCTTTGGTGTTTACGTAAGCCGGCAAGGCTCGCGCGGGGCCCACCAGCTCTTCGATAAAACTCACGATGTCTTTGCAGACTCCGCCTGACGCAGGAAAGCCTCTTGTTTCTTATTGAAGCGCTGATATTCCTTCTGCCATTCGGAAGGTTGCGACACGCGCGTGAGTTGCACCGCCGTCACTTTGTACTCGGGGCAGTTGGTTGCCCAGTCGGAGTTGTCTGTGGTGATCACATTCGCGCCGGACTCGGGGAAGTGGAAGGTCGTGTAGACGACGCCGGGCTGCATGCGCGTACTGACCAAGGCACGCAGCACGGTTTCGCCGGCACGGCTGGTGATACCAACCCAGTCCTCGTTCTTGATGCCCAGTGTTTCAGCATCATGCGGATGAATCTCCACGCGATCTTCGTCATGCCACATCGAGTTATGCGTGCGGCGAGTCTGCGCGCCGACGTTGTACTGCGAAAGGATACGGCCCGTGGTCATGATGTACGGATACTTCTTGTTGACCTTCTCGTCCGTCGCCACGTATTCGGTATTGACGAACTTGCCCTTGCCGCGTACGAACTCGCTGATATGCATGATGGGCGTGCCATCGGGCGCTTTATCGTTGCAAGGCCACTGGATGCTGCCCAGCTCGTCGATGCGCTTGAAGCTAACGCCATGGAAAGTCGGCGTAAGACGTGCGATCTCGTCCATGATTTCGGAGGGATGGTTGTAATGCATGGGGTAGCCCAGCGCGTTCGACAGCGCGCAAGTGACTTCCCAATCGGCCAGGCCGGGCATCGGCGACATCACCTTGCGCACGCGCGAAATGCGGCGTTCGGCATTGGTAAAGGTGCCGTCCTTTTCCAGAAAGGTGGTGCCGGGTAGCAGCACATGCGCGTACTTGGCGGTTTCGTTCAGGAAGATGTCCTGCACCACTAGGCACTCGAGCTGTTCCAACGCATGCGTGACGTGCTGGGTGTTCGGATCGGACTGAACGATGTCCTCACCTTGCACATAAAGACCGCGGAATGTGCCGTCGCCGGCTGCTTCGAACATGTTGGGAATACGCAGACCGGGTTCGTCCAGCAATTGCACTTTCCAGGCGTCTTCGAAAAGCGCGCGAGCGGATTTGTCGCTGATGTGGCGATAGCCGGGCAATTCGTGCGGGAAGGAACCCATATCGCAGGAACCTTGCACGTTGTTCTGGCCACGCAATGGATTCACACCCACGCCCAGGCGGCCGATGTTGCCGGTCGCCATGGCGAGATTGGCAATACCCATCACCGTCGTCGAACCCTGGCTGTGTTCGGTGACGCCCAGACCGTAATAGATCGAGGCATTGCCGCCGGTGGCGAAAAGACGTGCGGCTTTGCGCACGATTTCGGCGGGAACACCGGTCTCTTCTTCAAAAACCTCGGGCGAGTTTTCCGGCAGCGACACGAAGTTGCGCCATTTTTCGAAGGACTCGACATCGCAACGCGATTTGACGAAGCCTTCGGCGACCAGGCCTTCAGTGACGATGACATGCGCCAGCGCCGTAACAACGGCGACGTTGGTGCCCGGGCGCAATTGCAGGTGGTAGTCGGACTTGACGTGCGCCGAGCTGACCAGATCGATCACGCGGGGATCGACGATGATAAGCCTCGCGCCCTGACGGATACGGCGCTTCATTTGCGAAGCGAACACCGGGTGCGCATCAGTGGGGTTCGCGCCGATGACCATAATGACATCGGAGTCCATCACCGAATCGAAGGTCTGCGTGCCGGCGGATTCGCCCAGCGTTGTTTTCAAGCCATAGCCCGTGGGCGAGTGGCAAACGCGTGCGCAAGTGTCCACGTTGTTGTTACCGAACGCGGCGCGCACCAGTTTTTGCACGAGATAGGTTTCCTCATTCGTGCAACGCGAGGAGGTGATGCCGCCGACGGATTCACGGCCGAATTTGGCCTGGATACGTTTGAATTCGGAAGCGGCGTAGTTGATCGCCTCGTCCCAGGACACTTCCTGCCACGG
>DATEEW010000070.1:0-9081 GCA_035280965.1 Burkholderiales bacterium | reverse complement strand
TGGTGGTTATCGGCGGCGGCTTGACCGCCATTGATGCCGCAACCGAAGCGTTGGCCTATTACGTCGTGCAAGTCGAAAAATATCTGCGCCGCTATGAAGCCCTGTCTGCGCAAATCGGCGAAGACGCTGTGCGCGACCGTTGGGATGCGGAAGAACGCGAAATCGCGGAAGAGTTTTTACATCATGCGCGCGAAATCCAGGCCGAGCGGGACGCCTCCGCTCGCGAAAACCGCGCGCCGAAAATTATCGAGTTGCTACAGGAATGGGGCGGCGCGACGCTGGCTTATCGTCGTCGTTTGATCGATAGCCCTTCCTACACGCTCAATAGCGAAGAAGTGGAAAAAGCGCTGGAAGAAGGCGCCGTCTTCGCTGAATGCCTCAACCCGACCGCGATCAATGTGGACGAATATGGTGCGGTCAAGTCCATCCGCTTGAACAAACAACAATTGGGCGAAGACGGCAAATGGACCAGCGCAGGCGAAGTGACCTTCGCCGCGCGTTCGATTTTCATCGCCGCAGGCACGCAACCCAATACGGTGCTGGCGCGTGAAGACGCACCGCACTTCGCTCTCGACGGAAAATACTTCCGCGCTTGCGATGAAGAAGGCCGGCCGCTCAAACCGCAATTCTCGATTTCCAAGCCCGAACAGGCGGACGTGCTTTTGTCGCGCCAAGAAGATGGTCGCTTTGTTTCTTTTTTCGGCGACTTACACCCTTCCTTCTTCGGCAATGTGGTGAAGGCGCTAGGATCGGCCAAGCAAGGCTATCCGGTGGTCAGCCGGGTATTGCAGCAACGCGCGCCTAGCGACCGTCGCAGCACCGCCGATTTCTTCGCCATGCTGAATTACGAATTGCGCGCGACAGTGCACGAAGTGCGCCGCCTCACACCCACCATCGTCGAAGTGATTTTGAAAGCGCCGATGGCAGCGAAGCGGTTCGAACCCGGCCAGTTCTACCGTTTGCAGAATTTCGAAGCCCTGGCGCCGATGGCGAATTTCTTCGGCCTGCCGACCCGACTTGCGATGGAAGGCCTTGCCCTCACCGGCGCCTGGGTGGATCGCGAACAAGGTTTGGTGTCGACCATCACTTTGGAAATGGGTGGCTCCTCCAGTCTCGTCGCCGCTTTACAGCCGGGCGAACCCGTAATTTTGATGGGGCCGACCGGCACCCCCACGCATATCGAAGCAAACGAAACCGTCGTGCTGGTCGGCGGCGGTTTGGGCAACGCTGTGCTCTTCTCCATCGGCCAAGCCTTCCGCGCACGCGGCTCGAAGGTGCTGTACTTCGCCGGTTACAAGAAGCTGGAAGACCGCTACAAGGTCGCCGACATCGAAGCCGCCGCCGATCTGGTGGTCTGGTGCAGCGACGAAAAACCCGGCTTCAAACCCTCGCGGCCGCAAGATCGCAGCTTTGTCGGTAACATCGTCCAGGCGATGCAGGCCTATGCCACCGGACATTTAGGTTCTATCGATATCCACATGGAAGTCGCAGACCGCATTATCGCCATCGGTTCCGACCGCATGATGGCGGCCGTAGGACGCGCGCGACACGATGTGTTGAAGGCATATTTGAAGCCGCATCATTTCGCCATCGGCTCCATCAACTCGCCGATGCAGTGCATGATGAAAGAGATCTGCGCGCAATGTCTGCAACCGCAACGCGATCCGGTGACGGGCAAGATCACTTATGTGTTCTCCTGCTTCAACCAGGACCAGAATCTGGACGAAGTGGACTTTCTTGCGCTTAACGATCGTCTGAAACAAAACTCGCTGCAGGAAAAACTCACCGTGCAATGGCTACAGGAGTGCATCGGCGAATTGCGAGAGCAACGGACTATGGTCTAAAGTTTCTTCGCCAATAAAAAAGGGCACTTTAAGTGCCCTTTTTTATTTGAAGCGGCATGCGACCTTCAACCGCCGCTTGCGAAAGCAGTCAACTGTTTCGCCGCCGAGGGATTGAGCCTCTGCAAAGCTTGCACCGCCCGCGAATACTCTATCCGGTCGCCCGCGCTCCAAGCCACACGGCCATATTCGTACCAAGCTTCGGCGAATTGCGGTTGGCGCTCCAAAGCCTGCTGGTAATACTGCATCGCCCGCTGCGGCATTTTGAGATCGCCATAACTCTTCCCGTAGACAAAATAACTCATGGGAGAATCGCGCGTCACGCTCAAGGCGTTATTTAGTGTCCGGATCGCCCGCTCGGGTTGACCCATCGCACGAAAAGATTCTGCATAAAGATTCCAACCGTCGATGTCGTCCGGCGCGAGACGCACTGCTTCGGCGAAAGCCTGATTGGCGCGCACGAGTTGATTGAGCCGGACTTGCGAGTAGCCGTAAATGATCCACCAGTCGGAATGGGTGGGATCTTTATTGATATTTTCCTGGGCCAGCGCGGCAATGCCCTGCCAGTCTTCTTTTTGCCCGAGTTCGGCAAGTTTGTCCGACGTAGGCGTATCCACGCCCTTCATATTGCCCAACAGGGCGGAAAAGGTGCCGTCGGGAATCAGCGAGAGCAACAGGTTTGCCGTGGGACTCAAACAAGCGCTCAGCGTGGCGCCGAGCAGCCCCGCGATGAAGACGCGACGCAGGGTCACGCTACTTCTTGTCGCCGTAGTTCTGATAGACGTAGCCGGGCATTTTCACCCGAGACTCCTGCGCGCGCTTAAGCGTTTCCGGATCTTGTTTTTTATCCCACCACATCGAGCGGCCGCGTTGACGCTCTTCCAGAATCTGCGGCTTCTTTTCCAGCAGATCTTTAATGAAGCTCGTGGTATCGGATTCGTAACCGGTCTTGATTTTTTTGCCGAACATGGTGAAAGACGAAGTTGGTAGGAAGACCACCATTATACGGGCTGCGGGACGGCCCTGCACTTAAGGCACGGGGGTTGCAATTCCTTTAGTAGCCGAACCCCCGGGCCAGGCATTTTTTGATGTGCTTTGAGGAGGTAAACCATGACTTTAACGACCATTTTGCTGATCGTGCTGGTGTTATTGCTGATCGGCGCCCTGCCCGTTTATCCCTATAGCAGCAGTTGGGGTTATGCGCCCACCGGACTATTGACCGTCGTCCTGGTGATCGTCGCCCTATTCGTCCTGCTTTAGCGCTAAGCTTGCATTTTCATCCAGTCCTGGATATAAATACAGAACTGCTCGTTGGAGCAGCCCGGGCCAAGCCCGGCCAACTTCCATGGAGGCAACATGGACCAGGACAAGGCAGTGCGTATTCTCAAGGCATTGGCCGAGGGTATTGATCCGCAGAGCGGCGAAACCTTCGGCGCGGACAGCCCTTATCAGCAAGCCGACGTGGTACGGGCTTTGTATATTGCCCTCACCGCTTTGCAGCCCATCCCGCTTAAAACTTCACGCACTACGCCCGGCAACGCGGGCAAACCTTGGAGCGAGGAAGAAGACGCGCGCCTGTTGACGGCCTTTGAAAGCGGCCACACCCCGGAACAATTGGCGCAGGCCCATGGGCGCAGCCGTCTGGGCATCGAAGCCCGCCTCGCCAAATTCGGTAAATTACCGCCCCCCGCCAAAATCCTTCCCTCCGCACGCGCGCCAAAAGTTCGCGAACCCAACGTCCAATACGCCCGATGAGCGCCCGATGAAAGAACTCACTCCCCGGCAGGCCGAGATCCTGCAATTGATTCGCGACACCATTGAAGAAACGGGTTATCCGCCCACTCGCGCGGAAATTTCCCACATTCTGGGTTTTGCTTCGCCCAATGCGGCGGAAGAACACTTGAAAGCATTGGCGCGCAAAGGGGCCATCGAATTAATGGAAGGAACGGCGCGCGGTATTCGCTTGCCTCAACCGCCCGGCCTGCCCCTGATCGGCCGCGTCGCCGCCGGTTCGCCCATTCTGGCCGAAGCGCATATCCAGGCCCATTATCAAATCGATTCCAATTTATTCAGCCCTCGCGCCGATTATTTGCTCAAGGTGCGCGGCATGAGCATGCGCGATGTGGGCATTCTCGATGGCGATCTGCTTGCCGTGCATCGGACCGAGGAAGTGCGCTCCGGACAAATCGTAGTGGCGCGCTTGCAGGACGAAGTAACTGTGAAGCGTTTGAAACGGCGCGGCGCCACAGTGGAATTGCTGGCGGAAAACCCGGACTTCGAACCCATTGTCATCGATACGCGTAACGATTTTTTCGCTATCGAGGGCTTGGCTGTGGGAGTGATTCGGAATCATCGCTCGTTCTGATGCAGGCATTCGAGCAAAGCAGAAAGCAGTATTACGCATGGCGCAGTCGGACCCCGCACTCACCGCTTTACTTCAACGCGCCGAGATTCGACGCGCCTCCGAATTAGCGAAAGCCCGAACGCCCGGCATTTCCACTGGCTTTGCTTCACTCGATGCTGAATTGCCCGGCGGCGGCTGGCCGAGCGGCGTTCTGACGGAAATTCTGCCTGCGCATGAAGGTATCGGTGAATTGCGTTTACTGAGCCCCGCGCTGGCGACGTTATCGCAACGCGGACTTAAGCTGGCCTGGATCGCCCCCCCTTATTTGCCTTATGCACCGGCACTCGTAGCCGCGGGCATCGATCTTTCCACGCTCATGCTCGTCAAAACCTCCGCGCCTACCGATAGTTTGTGGGCAGCGGAACAATGTCTGAAATCGGCGGCCTGTGCGGCGCTTTTATTTTGGCCGCATCACAAAACCACTTATACGGATCTGCGGCGTTTGCAATTGGCCGCCGCGGAGACCAGCACTTTCATTTTTCTGTTTCGCCCGCCGCAGACCGCTCAAAGCTCTTCACCGGCCGCATTGCGACTAAAGCTCGCAGCCGCTTCGGGCGGTTTATCGATTCATATCCTGAAAAGACGCGGCCTGCAGCTTTCGCATCCGCTCTTTCTTTCTCCTGCACCGCCCCATGCAATGGCTCGCCCTCTATTGTCCTCAGCTCCTATCCGCCCCGAATCCATCGCCGTCTGAACTGGCGGCGCATACGCAGAGCCTGCAGGCTTTGGCGATTTGGGCGGGCCGCTTCACACCGAATGTATGCGTAGAAGGCGATTGCGGACTGCTGCTTGAAGTCTCAAATAGCCTGAAGCTTTTCGGCGGTCTGACGGCTCTGTTGCGCATCTTGCGTGGGGATTTGGAAGCGATGGGCTATCACACCCAGTTGGCCGGAGCACCCACTGCGCGCGCGGCTTGGTGGTTGGCCCTGGCCAATCAAAGGCGCTTTTTGAACGACGTTCAACATCTGCGCAACGCCATCTTTCCTTTGCCGCTGGAAATCCTTTCTTGCGATGCAAAGACCCACATCTTGTTGCGCAATCTGGGCCTTCGATCCATTGGCGATTTGCTCAAGCTTCCGCGCGAAGGCATTGCCCGACGCTGCGGGCAACCTTTCTTGAACGCGATTGACCAAGCGCTGGCTTTGCAACCGGAAGCGCATGCTTATTTCCAACCGCCGCCATATTTCGATCTGCGCTTGGAATTGCCTGCCGAAATTCATTCTGCCGAAGCGTTGCTCTTCGCTTTCAAGCGTCTATTCGTTCAACTGGGCGGTTTTTTAAGCGCCCGCATGGCCGCTGTGCAGATTCTCGAAATCGATTTGGAGCATCGCGAACCGCCCGCAACTTCGTTACGCATCGGCTTGGTCGAGCCCAGTCGAGACATCGATCATTTGATGCATTTGCTACGCGAAAGGTTAAACCGCGTGCAATTGCCGCAACCCGTGCGCGCCTTGCGTTTATCCGCGCATGAAATACGGCAATGGGGTGGCAAACCGACTTCTTTTCTACACGACGAGATTGCCCAGGCGCAGGAATTACCCGCGCTGATTGAACAACTGCGCGCCCGCCTCGGCCCCGAAAAGGTCCAGGGTTTAGCGCTCGTTGCCGAACATCGACCGGAAAAATCCGGTGTCGCCTGCGATCTAGGCGTGCGATCTATGGCAGTGAAATTCGGTGACCGACCTTTTTGGTTATTGGAGCAGCCTCAACGATTGCAAGAGCATGAGAGCGGGCCGTGGCATGCGCAGCGCCCACTTAAATTAGTAGCAGGTCCCGAGCGCATTCGCTGCGGCTGGTGGGACGGAAACATTGTATGGCGCGATTACTTCGTCGCCCAAACCGAGGATCTCGCTTTACTGTGGGTTTATCGTGAGCCCGGCCGCGCCTGGTATCTGCATGGACATTTCGCATGACTACGCTTCTGCCCGAATACGCGGAATTACATTGCATCTCTAATTTCAGTTTTTTGCGCGGCGCCTCACATCCCGAAGAGTTGGTGGCCGAAGCCCACGCCAAGGGCTATCGGGCGTTGGCGCTGACCGATGAATGTTCATTCGCCGGTGTCGTGCGAGCCCATATGGCCGCCAGACAAATCAATCGATCGCTGCAGCAAGCTTATGAAGCCGCATTCCAAGCAGCCGCAAACGCCGGGCGCAATCCGGATCATGTGCCTGAACCTCGCTACTTGAAACTCATTATCGGCGCCGAATTCCATTTGCAGGAGGGCATGCATGTGGTGCTTTTGGCGCAGACCCGCAAAGGCTACGGTCATTTATCGGCGTTCATCACCCAAGGACGCCGCAACGCCCTCAAGGGCGAATACCGCCTCCATCTGAGCGATTTGGATAAAGGCTTGCCTGACTGCGTCGCATTGTTGATCCCGCGCCATGATGAACTGGACCAACACCACGCCGAACGGTTAGCGCAGCGTTTTTCGGGGAACGCCTATATCGCAACCGAATTACTGTTGGGTCCGAACGATCGCGCCGCACTCGAAAATTTGCGCGTGCTCTCGCAGCGGTGCGGTTTGCCCTTGGTCGCCGCAGGCGACGTTCACATGACCACACGCGAGCAGCAAGTACTTCAAGACACGCTCACCGCCATTCGTCTTGGCATCAAGATCCATGAATGCGGCCATGCGCTTTTCCCCAATGCCGAACGGCATTTACGTTTGCGCGCCGAGTTGGCCAACATATACCCGCCCGATGTACTGGCGCGAACGATTGAAATCGCCGAGCGCTGCCAATTCAATCTCGAAGAGTTGAAATACGAATACCCGGATGAAATTGTTTCCCCTGGCGAAACGGTGCGCACTCATTTGCACAAGGAAGTGGAGCGCGGACTGAAGCGACGCTATCCAGAAGGGACGCCGCAAAAAGTACAGACGCTCATCGAGCATGAACTGGACATCATTGCGAAAAAAAATTACGAACCTTATTTCCTCACCGTTTACGACATCGTCAATTTTGCCAGAGGGAAAAAGATTCTTTGTCAGGGGCGCGGATCTTCCGCCAATTCGGCAGTGTGTTATGCGCTAGGCATTACGGCCATCGATCCCGCACGCATGAACATGCTGTTCGAGCGTTTCATTTCCATGGCGCGCAATGAGCCGCCGGATATCGACGTCGATTTCGAACATGATCGACGGGAAGAAGTCATCCAATACATCTACGCCAAATACGGCCGCGATCGCGCTGCACTCGCGGCCACGGTAATCCGTTATCGCGTCCGCAGTGCGATACGTGATGTGGGCAAAGCGTTGGGCTACAACGCCGAACAGGTCGATGAGCTCGCCAAATCACTGGCTTGGTGGGACCAAAAAGAAGTCTTGTTCGAGCGCTTTCAGAAAATCGGGATCGATCCCGGGAGTTTGCGCGCCCGGCAATTCTTCGCACTAAGCGCCGCTATTCGCGGATTTCCCCGCCATCTATCTCAACATGTAGGCGGCTTCGTCATCGCGCGTGGCTTGCTATCGCATCTGGTGCCGATCGAGAACGCCAGCATGCAAGATCGCTGCGTTATCCAATGGGAAAAAGACGATCTTGAAGCAATCGGCTTGATGAAAGTCGATGTTCTCGCGCTTGGCATGCTGAGCGTGATTCGGCGTAGTTTTGAAAATATAAAAACCGCCTATGGCATCGATTGGAATATGACCACCGTTCCGCCCAAGGATGAGCAGGTGTTCGCAATGATTCAACGCGCAGATACCGTCGGTGTTTTTCAAATCGAATCGCGCGCACAAATGAGCATGCTCCCGCGTTTGCGTCCGGAAAATTATTACGACCTCGTTGTACAGATCGCGATCGTTAGACCCGGTCCCATTCAGGGCGATATGGTGCATCCCTATCTTGTAGCGCGGGAACGACGGCGGAATGGCGAAAAAATCGAAATGGAATATCCACAGTTGGAACCCGTGCTAGGTCGCACCCTCGGCGTGCCTATTTTCCAAGAACAAGTCATGCAACTCGTCATGACCGCCGCGGGTTTTTCCGCCGACCGTGCAGATGAGTTAAGGCGGTCCATGGCTTCATGGCAGAAGAAAGGCGGCTTGGATAAATTCGAGGCGGAACTCATGGCCGGTATGAAGAAACACGGCTACAGCGAGACTTTTGCGCAGAAGATATGGAAACAAATTTGCGGGTTCGGCGAATATGGTTTTCCCGAATCACATTCAGCTAGTTTTGCGCTGCTCGCCTACGTCTCGGCTTGGTTGAAGTTTCACTACCCGGTCGCTTTTCTCGCCGGTCTGCTCAATAGCCAACCGATGGGTTTTTATACGCCTTCACAATTAGTCCAGGACGCGCAACGTCATGACGTTGAAGTCCGACCCGTGGATGTATGCCGCAGCGATTGGGATTGCGTACTTGAACCATCTTCAAAAAACTTTGCGCTACGCCTAGGTCTGCGAATGGTCAAAGGGCTCTCCCAATCCGGCGCATTCCGCCTGGTAGATGCCAGAAAGACGCGCGCTTTTTCAGATTTAAATGATTTGGCGTATCGCGCCGAACTGCAGCAACCGGACCTGCAAGCACTGGCGAAAGCCGATGCTTGTAAAGAGTTTGATGCGTCGCGGCGAGAGGCGCTCTGGACCGTGGCCGGCATTGACCATACGCGCCCGTTGCTACGAGGTCTTCCCTCTATGCAAAGCCCGGTATCGATGCCGCCCCTTAGCGAAGCCGAAAATATTTGGGCTGACTACGCACAGCTTGGGCTCAGCTTGGGTCGCCATCCCCTCGCGTTGCTACGACCCCGCCTGCAGCGCATGCAGGTTCTAAGCGCTCAAGACTTACACAATCGTGCCCAAAATGAATATGTGGCGATTACAGGCCTTGTCAC
>DATEEW010000069.1:0-3412 GCA_035280965.1 Burkholderiales bacterium | reverse complement strand
GTAGTGGTTCTGGATCACACGCCTTTTTATGCCGAGTCCGGCGGTCAAATTGGCGATCGCGGTGAACTGCGCGCAAGCGGCGGCATCTTCGAAGTCGAAGATACGCAGAAATTGCAGGCTGCCGTGTTCGGCCATCACGGCGTAGTGAAAACCGGCAGCTTGCAAGTCGGTAAGCCAGTCACCGCTCGCGTCGATATGCAGGCGCGCATGCGCACAGTGCGTCATCACTCGGCCACCCATTTGATGCACAAAGCCCTGCGCGAAGTGCTCGGTTCGCATGTGCAGCAGAAAGGCTCGCTTGTTGATGCGGATAAAACCCGTTTCGACTTTGTTCACAACGCGCCCATGACGGACGAGGAAATTCGTCGCGTGGAGCAGATCGTTAATGCAGAAATTCTGGAAAACCAAGCCACCGATGCGCGCGTAATGCCGATTGTCGAAGCGCAGAAAAGCGGCGCGATGATGTTGTTCGGCGAAAAATACGGCGATGAAGTGCGCGTTCTCGATATCGGGTCTTCGCGTGAGTTGTGTGGCGGTACGCATGTGTCGCGCACGGGCGATATCGGATTATTCAAAGTCGTCTCCGAGGGCGGAGTCGCTGCGGGCATACGTCGCATCGAAGCAATATGCGGCGATGTTGCGCTCGCTTACGTGCAGCGTCAGGGAGCACTGATCGATCGCGTTGCAGGCGAGTTGAAAGCCCCTGCGCTGGAAGCGCCGGCGAAGATTGCTCAAGTGATGGAGAACGTGCGCGCGCTGGAAAAGGAGCTGGCGCGTCTGAAGGCCAAGTTGGCATCGTCACAAGGCGACGAATTGGTCGAGCAGGCGCAGGACCTCAAAGGCGTCAAAGTGCTGGCGGCATGTTTGGAAGGCGCGGACGTCAAAGGATTGCGCGAAACGATGGACAAACTGCGAGACAAATTGAAATCGGCGGCGATCGTTCTCGCTGCGATCGATGGCGGAAAAGTGAGTTTGATTGCAGGCGTCACGCCCGATCTCACTTCCAAAGTAAAAGCAGGCGAACTGGTGAACTTCGTTGCACTACAAGTCGGCGGCAAAGGCGGTGGACGTCCCGACATGGCACAAGCAGGAGGAACAGATCCTTCGAAGCTGCTTCCAGCATTGGCCAGCGTCGCGGCGTGGGTAGGAGAGTGGTTATGAATTGCAGTCGGGACAGCCGCCCTACCCGCACCCGCCTGCGGGCCACCGAGTCCAGGTCGGCGCCCCTCATGGCGCAAGCCGGCGGCACGGAACCGTGGAAGCTATTGCCAGCTTTAAATTCGGTGGCCAAATGGGTGGAAGAGCGGCTGTGATGAAAACGAAATTTATTCTGGGTTTGCTGTTGCTCGCTTTCGTCTTGCCGGGATACACGGCGGAAGAGGCCATCGAAGCGACGACCGCGAAGGGCGAGAAAGTGCGCTTGCTTCCCAACGGCCGCTGGGAGTATGTGAACGAGGCCAAGCAAGTGGAAGCTAAGAAGGTATTCGAGAGCTATCCCGAAAACCGCAATCCCAATGCGCAGGGCGGAGTATTCGGCATCGGCCGCAGCATCAACCCAGGCGATAAAGATTACAACCGGGGCTCGCTCAACCCCAAGACGCGTTGAGCAAAGGTTGCATTCGCTAAAAACCGATGCGCGCTTTCTTCGGCGCGCGGTTGTCCGCTACATCGTCGATTTCAATTTCGTCGTGATTCGCCAGCTTGGCGTTACCGAAACCATTCATGATTGCGCGACGCATTTCGCGCGGCGATAACTCCGCGAATCGGTTGACGACGCCCTCACTTAGCGAAGGGGGAAATTGCCTGCCCCAATCATGCGAGTTTCTGATTTCGCGATAAATGGCTTGCGCGATGCGCATCGCCGCATCGTGATCGGGCGCTTCGATTTCGTACACGTTCATGCGATTCAAAATCGGATCGGGGATGCGCGATGCATCGTTGGCCGTGGCAATCCAAAACACACTTGAAGCATCGATCGGCACTTCCACGAATTCGTCGATAAAGCGAATCGCTGTATCGTGTTCCAGTAGCGTGTACAAGGCGCCCAGTGCATCGTAAGTGGAATCGCTGCCCGCCTTGTCGATTTCGTCGACCACCATCAGCGGATTTGCATATTGACCGTTGAGGAAGGTTTCGAACACCTTGCCTGGTTTGGCATTCTTCCATTGCGAGGAGGAGCCGGAAAGGATCCAGCCGGCCGTCAAAGAACTCATCGACACAAAGCCGAAACCGGTGGACAGCAGTTCGGCGATGCGCCGCGCGAAGTGGGTTTTGCCGATGCCCGGATCGCCGAGTAAAAGCATTGGGGTCAGTTCGAGGGAATCTACGCTGCTGGAGCAGAGGGCGATTTGTTTTTTGATGTCGTCGAGGACTTCACCGAAATTGGGCAGGTCATCGTACAAATGCGCCATGGCCGGGACGCCTGCAGGCTTGACCGTCAGGCGTGTTCCGCCCAGCTTGATCATTTTTTCGTAAGTGCTGTTAAGCGCATCGCTTGCGCTTGCAGGTAGTTCGGCCAAAGCACGATCGACGGCGTCGACGTCGTACACCTCCTTGAAACCGCCTATGGGAATGTCGACGTCTTCTTTACGTCGCGCGGGCAAATTTGCAGTTGCAGCCATTTACTCACCTCCGCATCAGCACGAGTCCTGGCAAAAAATTAACATGGTCATTGGGATCCGTGCATCCGATAAGAAGCACAAAACCTGCCCGACTACGCGTTTTGCCCTGGCAGCCGCGAATCGACAGTGCTAATTCCTATGCCTCGATTCACGGCCCTTATATCAATTAGCGGCCCTAACGCGCGGTTCTACAATGCAAGCTACCGCCGAATGTGCAAAGCTTCCTCTTCGGGAGGAGGTGGCGTGCTGCGTTGCGATATACTGGAGGTCTTCCGCCGTCTTTGTACCGTATCGCCATGTCGCAATCCGAAAAAGTCCGTCCGCTGAGCGCAGTCGCCAATCGTATGAGCCACCAAGTCGATGATGTTCGAATCCGCGAGATCAAAGAACTCTCGCCGCCCTCGCACGTCATTCGCGAATTTCACATCAACAAGCAGACCGAAGACCTGGTGTATCAAACGCGTCAGGCGATTCACCGCGTGTTGCACGGCGCGGACGATCGACTGGTTGTGATTGTTGGGCCTTGTTCGGTGCACGACGTCAACGCGGCGAAAGAATATGCGCAGGGTCTGTTGGCGTTGAAACGAGAGTTGGCGGAGGACCTCGTCATTGTGATGCGCGTCTATTTCGAAAAGCCGCGCACGACCGTAGGCTGGAAGGGACTGATCAACGATCCCGATCTGGACGGCAGCTTTCAAATCAACAAGGGCTTGCGCATAGCGCGCGAGTTGCTGCTCGAACTCAATGAGTCGGGCATGCCGGCAGGCACAGAATTCTTGGATATGATCACC